>CALVCJ010000070.1 GCA_944326015.1 Candidatus Gastranaerophilales bacterium | reverse complement strand
AATCAGCCCTTCACTCTTCACCATTCTCTAAAACGGAATGCTGCATTTACATTGGCTGAGGTCTTAATCACCCTCGGAATTATTGGTGTTGTGGCCGCGTTGACCATGCCGGCTTTAATCCAGAATTACCAGAAAAAACAAACGGCAGTAAAACTGGAAAAATTTTACTCTATTATGAGTCAGGCTGTTTTAAGATGGGAAAATGAAGCAGGAATTATTGCTGACGATAGTATGTTTTCTACAACAGATGTCAACAACAGCAGCAAATTTAAAGAATGGTTTAACAACGGAATTGGAAAATACATTAAAACAATAGCTTCAGAAGTTGAAGATGGAACACATTACAAAGTTGCATTTAATGATGGAAGCGGATTTTCTGCATACATAGGTAGATATGGATTAACAGAACCTGTAGTATATTTCTTTTACTGTACGGAATATAAATACTGTCGTGCAGAACACTATGATGGTAAAAGGACTTTTTTATTCACATTGTACAGAGGGAAATTTATTACAGCCGCTCCGATGTCTGATGGTTTAACCAGAGATGAATTGGTAGAAAAATGCAGAACCGGAGCGGGAAAACAACAGCGACATCATTGTGCAAGGCTTATTCAAATGGATGGCTGGGAAATCAGGAAAGATTACCCGTGGAATTAAATTTTAACCGAAGAAGAAACAGATTAGCAATTTTTTTATTCTTCATGTTTTAATATACATGTGTTTAGAATAAATTCAATTAACAGTGTAAATAATTATCAAATAAATCATAAACCTGTATTTAAAGGCAGTAATGTTCAAACAAACCCGCAGGTTGAACAACTTAGTAATGTTCAGCCTGATTATGCAGTAAAAACTCCTATGGCATATACAAAAACAGGTGAAATGAATTTTCCGTATGATACAAAAGCATACTGCTACAAACTTGCCAATGGACAAAAGGTAATCATTGTTCCTCAGGAGGGAGAAACCGTTTTAAGAACTTATGTTAACACAGGTTCTATGAATGAACCTGACAAACTCCGCGGGATAAGCCATTATATAGAACATAACTTATTTAACGGCTCTCAGGGACTTGAGCAGGGAGATTTCTTCAAACTGGTTGATAAAATGGGAGCTTCAACAAATGCATCCACAGGCTTTGCAGAAACAAATTATTACATAAGCTCAAATCTGCTAAATGATAATGACCTTGAAAATAAAATAAAACTTCATGCCTCTATGCTTGAAACACCACTTTTTGCAGTGGAAAAACTTGAAAAAGAAAAAGGCATTGTTAATTCCGAAATCAATATGATTACCTCGGATCCGCAAAATCTCGCTGTTAATAAAATGATTAAAAATTTATACGGAATTAAATCAACTTCAACCGATTTGATCGGCGGAACAACAGACAATATTACAAACCTCTCAAGAGAAGATGTTGTTCATTATTTCAATAACAATTACTATCCCGCCAATATGGTTACAGTAATAACAGGAGATGTAAAACCTGATGAAACAATGAAACTTGTTTCAAAATACTTTACCTCTAAAAAACAACCATCAGGAAAAAGGCACTTTGAGCCGCTTATTCCGACAGAAAAAACAGTAAGAGAAGATTTAATTTCGGATAAAGCAAATGCAACCTCTATTGTTATAGGTTTTAACGGCCCCGCATCAGATAATACAAAAGACAGAATTTATACTCAGGCACTTTTGCGGATTCTTTCTATGTCACCGACTTCCAGAATTGACCAAAAAGTAAAAAATTATAATACCGGCTCATGGACTGAAGAAGACAAAATCAGTACAAATCCTAAAGACGGCCGTGTTTTAATGATAATGTCTGAATGCTCCGATGAAAGTTCTGAAAAAGTTTTAAAGACAATGTTTAATGAAATTGGAAACATTGCAAACAATCCTCCGACAGATGACGAGATGCAGATAGTTAAGAAAAAAATGCTTAATGCATTTTCAAATATGTTTGAAAGATCATTTGATACTAATAATGCCATAGGCACTTCTATTTTAGAAAATGATGAATCCTATCTCAATAATTTTGAAGAAATAGTAAAATCAATGACAGCTCAAGACATTGTAAATACAGCTAAAAAATATATGGATATAAACAAAGCTTCTATAACACTTATTCATCCATCTTCCGCAACAGCAGAAAGCATTCAGCAAAATTATAAAAACGTGTCTTTTACCGGGAAAAAAGAAGCAATAAATATGGCAAATGTCAAAGAATACAATATGCCAAACAACTATCGAGCCGTAACAATAAATTCTAAGACAAATAATGCAAACATAAATTTTAGAATAATGACGGACAAAAAAACATTTAACGGCAAACCATCAGCCCGGCTTGTTCTCGATAAAATTCTTGATGAAGGATCAATTTTCAGAAATCAGGAAGATTATCAAACAGACTTGGCTAAAAGCGGGATTTCAAGTTCTATCGGAGCAGACCACGATACGATTTCAGCAGTAGTAATTTGTGACAGCGCAGATTTAGAAAAAGCACTTAAAAGCTTACAAGAAGTTATTGAAAACCCGAGATTTACGCCCGAACAATTTGAACATGCAAAAGCCGATATTAAAGAATCTATACTAACATCAGATAAATCAGCTTTTGATAAACTTGACAGCGAACTTTTTAAAGGACTGCCTGAAGGTTATTCTAAAGAAGAAATTTTAAAAGACCTTAAAACTTTAACGCTTGATGATGTCAAAGCCCAATACGAATATACCGTCAAAAATGGGAAAGGTGAACTTGCAATATCAGCACCATTTGATAAAAAGCCGGAATTAAATAATGTGCTTTTCAAAAACCTGGGGATGTTTAAACCCGTTACCCCTTTTTCCCCAAGAGAATTACAGGAAGTTTATAAACCGGTAGAACAAACAAAAGTTTTAACAGACACTGATTTTAAAAATCAGGCTGAAGTTGTTGAAGCATTCAAATTTAAAATAAATCAAAATATTAAAGACTGTGTAACTCTTGAACTTTTGAATACCATTTTAGGCGGTAATCCGTCATCAAGACTGTTTACAGATCTTAGAGAACAGCAGAAACTTGCTTATCACGTAAGATCAAACTACAAAACAAATAATGATATAGGAGTTTTAACCCTGAAAATCGGCACTACAACCGATAACAAAGAAACAGGCGAACAAAGTTTTGACAATGTACAAAAATCTATTGAAGGATTCAATAAGCACATTCAAAAAATAAAAACTGAAAAAGTTACTGAAGAAGAACTCAATAATGCAAAACTCAGCCTTAAAAACAATATTTTAAATTCCAATCATTCTCCGTTTGGGAGAACTATTAGCATTATACAAGGTATAGATTCTCCTTACGGCATCACAAGAGAAAATCAAATATTTGAAGAAATAGACAAAATTACGGCAGATGACATTTATAACGCTGCAAACTATATCTTCTCAGGTAAACCAACATATTCAATTCTCGCAACAGAAGATACGCTAAACGCAAACCTGGAATATCTCAATTCCTTACAAAAATCGAATTTATAATCTCACCATCACCGACTTTATATTTTAGCCTATTAAATCTTGTAAATCTGTATCCGCGCAATACTTGTTTTAGTTTAACAGGAACACTTACATTAGTTCCGCATGCATTCACATACCAGACTTCTTCCCAATTTCCATCAATAACTCTACCACTTTCATCTATATAAATAGAATTGGTCTCTGATACTAACTTTGTATCGGTAATGGAAAAATCATTACAACTTTTGACAGTCTTTGCAGCTCTTGAATATACGACAGACAAAATCTCTCTCTGCCACAATTTCCAAACCATTGTTTCCCCGGGCAGCGAAATATCATACTTTACTGCAGATGAACAAATATTATCGGAAAGAAAAACTATAATAATAAACAAAAATATTTTTTTCATTTTTTACGTCGTATTATTTTATATGAAACTCAGTACGGCTTTTATTTATTTCAAAATCAATCGGAACTGTAACTGTAGTCCCACAAGCATCAACTATCCATTCCTCTGACCACATACCTGCCGTTAATTTACCTTTTTTGCGGAACGCATTTCTCAATCCGGCAGTAACCCTTGTATCTGTTACTCTGAAATTATTACATCCTCTGACATTACGTGCTGCATAAGAAAAAACATAACCAATTGTATTAATTTGGGTTTTGTGATCGGCAATACTTTTTCCCGGTAAAGGAAATTTTGTATTCAGATAACCGGCTGAAAAAGAAGTCAAACCGCAAGAAAAAATAAATAAAGTAAATAATATTTTCTTTTTCATATAAACCTCCTTAACCTAAATTAACACATCAAACAAAAAAAAACAAGCCCAATAGATATTGAGCTTGTTTTTCTTTGTATAATTTAAATAAACTATAATTTAGACGCAACCATCAAAGTAGTTTCAGCTAATCTTGTAGAATAACCCATTTCGTTATCATACCAAGAAATAACTTTAACCATATTGTCGCCCATAACTCTTGTCAATAAAGAGTCAACAGTTGATGATTGAGAAGAACCAATGTAGTCAGAAGATACTAACGGTTCGTCTGAATAGCAAAGTACATGTCCATCAGCGCCTTCTTTCAAAGCAGCATTAACTTCTTCAACAGTAACTTTCTTTTCTGTTTCAAATACAACATCAACCAATGATACATCCGGAGTAGGAACTCTCATTGCAAAACCATCCAATTTTCCTTTTAATTCAGGAATTACAAGAGCAACAGCTTTAGCAGCACCTGTTTTTGTAGGAACAATGTTCAAAGCACCTGCTCTAGCTCTTCTAGGATCTTTGTGGCCTGCATCCAAGATTCTCTGATCGCCTGTATAAGAGTGAACAGTTGTCATTAAACCTTTAACGATACCGAATTTTTCTTTAATAACTTTAGCTACAGGAGCCAAGCAGTTAGTTGTACAAGATGCCATAGAAATTACATTGTGTTTTGCAGGGTCATACATATTGTCGTTTACACCCAAAACAATTGTAATATCTTCATTTGTAGCAGGAGCTGAAATGATAACTTTTTTAGCACCAGCATCAATATGAGCATGAGCTTTAGTTGCATCTGTAAAGAAACCTGTTGATTCAACAACAACTTCTACACCTAAATCTTTCCAAGGTAATTGAGCAGGATCTTTTTCTGCAAAAAATTTAATTTTTTTACCGTTTACGATAATACCTTCATCATAAGCTTCAACTTCACCTTCAAATTTGCCCATTACAGAGTCATGTTTGAAAAGTAAAGCAGCTTCAGCAGGTTTTAAACCCGGGTCATTGATTGCTACATAATTAATTTTGTCAAAAATACCTTCTCTGATAGCGGCACGTAATGTGTTACGGCCAATTCTACCAAAACCGTTAATTGCTACATTTACCATAAGTGTTTTCCTTTCTTTTGTAAAACTCTCACATGGAATTTATATCATCAACAAAAAAACTAATCAAGTAGGGAGAGCCGTTTGAAATATTAAAAAAAGGTTAATTATTTTATTAAAATTACACTAGAATCTGAACGGATAATCTTTCAAAATCCGCCAGCCGTCAATCATTATTAGAGCAGCACAATAATCATTTCCATCAGAAGTTTCCGCGGCACACCCAAAAGATCCTTTAAACAAATCCTCTCTCTTTCCAGTCCATTGCCATGCATAAGGCTCAATCGGATTCTTAAAAGGCGTTAAATTAATATCATATGATACAGTATTAAAAACAAAATTAAATTTTTCAACCCCGCGTTTTTCACATTTTGACGCAACAGGACAAAAAACAAATTCTGTACTATTTCTTATATCTGACTCTGGATAAACAGGATAGAACATACTTCCATCAGGGAAATAATAATAATTTTTGTTATTTTTGCGTTCTGTTTTAAGAAGTTTTAAATATTTTTTTAAATAATTTTCTATTAAAGGATTTTCTTCTGACACATCCCATTGCTGCCAATCTCCATATTCCTCAGTTGCCTGTAAACAGCCTGATTCATAACTGTATAAAACTTTTTCAAACGTTCAACAACAAGATTTTTTCTATAATTAGAAATTAATGCCGGCAGAGTTAAAGCAGCAACAATTCCTATAATTCCAAGAGTTATTAATACTTCTGCCAGAGTGAAACCTTTTTTCATAAATCCTCCTTTTATAAACAATAGTTAAATAATATTATACAATTATATAATATTATTATATGAATATATAATGTATTTTGCAAGTCTTTGCATAAAATGATAAATAATTCATATGATTAAGAATAAATTATCAGAAATTATGGGAAGAAGACGAATGAACATGGCAGAAGTTGCAAGAGAAGCAGGATTGACTCATGTTACAGTCTTTAGAATTTACCATGAAAAAACAAAAACAATAGAACTTGAAACTTTAGACAAATTGTGTAATGCTTTAAATTGTAGAGTTCAAGATATATTTGAACATGTTCCAGACAAAGGTTAGGGAAATAAAATGAAAATAGCAGGCATCACAAACTATCCTCGTTTTAACGGTAATCAAAATACTAAAAAAGATACATTCCTAGATAAATTACATACCTATGCAAAAAATTCAGCCGATATGAATGACACTATTGTAGTAGCAAGAACAATTTTTAAAGGGTATTTAGGCATTATGACAGGCACAACACTTGTAACTTTAGGCGGATTAGTCAATAAAACAAAACATCCGAAACTTTTTAAAGGTACAATGGCAGCAGGACTTTTAACATCACTATACGGAACTTATGCATTTGTAAGACCGTTTATCATAAAAGATGCATCGGGAGTGGCTAAAACAAAATAAAAATAAAAATAAAAATAAAGGAAAGAAGTATGAATAATGAAATTAAATCAGTAATTCTTGCAGCCGGCAAAGGCACAAGAATGAAATCAAATACATCAAAAGTTTTGCACAAAATCTTTGAAAAGCCGATTCTGGGATATGTTCTTGACAATTCAAAAAATATCGTAAGCGAAAGTTTTGTAATTGTAGGACATCATGCCGAAGAAGTTACGGAATTTGTAGAAAAAAATTACAGCAATGCAAAAACCATTTTGCAATCACCGCAATTAGGCACAGGTCATGCTGTTTCAATGGCTTGTCCGTATCTTGAAAACTTTGACGGACAGGTAATTATACTTAACGGAGATTTGCCGTTAATGACGGAAGAAAGTATCAGAAAATTTATTGAATATCACAATTCTAAAAATTCCGACCTTACAATAATGAGTACAATACTTGATGATCCGGCAAATTACGGCAGAATTATCAGAGAAAAAGATGATTCTTTAAAATGTATTGTAGAAGCAAAAGATGCGACACCTGAAGAAATATCTGTTAAAGAAATTAATGTCGGAGTTTACCTGCTTAACTGGAGCAAAATTAAACCCGCATTCTCTCAGTTAACAACAAACAATGCGCAGGGAGAATATTATCTGACGGATATTATCGGCTGGGGCAAGAAAAATAACCTCAATGTCTATGCCTATATACTTGAAAACAGCGATGAAAGCTACGGAATAAATTCTCGCAAAGACCTTGCTTATGCGACAAAAGTTATGAATGAAAGAAAGCTGAATTCATTGCTGGATAACGGAGTTACAATTGTTGATCCGGCTTCTACATGGATTTCTGAAGATACAGAAATCGGAGCAGACACAATAATTTACCCGTCAACTTATATTGAAGGCAAAAACAAAATCGGTAAAAATTGTAAAATAGGTCCCTGTGCACATTTACGCGGTGATGTCGAAATTGATGACAACTGCAAAATTGGTAACTTTGTGGAAGTAAAAAAAGCAAAAATCGGCCACAACACAAATGCAGGACACTTAAGTTATATCGGCGACAGCGAGCTTGGTTCTCACATAAATATCGGGGCAGGTACAATTACCGCAAACTATGATCCGATTTCAAAAACTAAAAGCAAAACAGTTCTTAAAGATAACGTAAAAATAGGTTCAAACACCGTTCTTGTAGCTCCAGTTGAAATCGGCGAAGGAACAAATATCGGAGCCGGAAGCGTAATCACAAAAAACATAGGCGAATGGGCACTAGGTATAACACGTGCTCCGTTAAGAATTATTGAAAACTGGGTGAAACACTAGAATAATAGCCAAGATTGAGTTTTCAGCCCGAGAAGAATATAATTTGGATAAATACTGATTATGACAACAAAAGAAATTAAGTGGACAATGTTTGTAATCACAGCAGTCGGCAACTTTATAGCCATGCTGGATTCGACAACAGTAAATCTTGCATTATACCCCATGTCCGTTGATTTGCATGTAACAATGGGGCAAATTCAATGGGTTATGATTGCGTATATGCTTGTATTAACCGTTTTTTTGCCTTTTTTCGGCAAGCTGGGTGATATTTTTCCGAAAAACAAACTTTATGCAGCAGGCTTTTCATTGTTCGCACTCGGAGCTTTTTTAAACACAACTGCAAATTCATTCGGACTTTTAATAGCTTACAGATGCCTTGAAGCTCTGGGAGCTTCCATAATGCTTTCAAACGCTCAGGCAATTATCGCAACAATTTTCAAGAACGAACGCAGGGGGAAAGCTCTAGGTCTAAACGGATGTCTCGTTGCAATAGGCGGAATGAGCGGACCTGCACTCGGCGGAATTTTATTAAACTACTTCGGCTGGCATTCGGTATTTATACCCTGCATTCCGGTTGCGATTGCAGGAGCTTATTACGCTTATAGAGTTCTTCCGCACCACAGCATTACAGACAGAAAAAATTTCAAATTCGATTACAGGGGATTTTTCTATTTCACGGTAAGTTTATTTGCACTTCTTCTTGCAATATCAGAAGGACACAGCTGGGGCTGGAATTCGCTCAAAATTATAATTCTCGGCATTGTTTCACTGATTTTCGGTGTTCTTTTCTATATAAGAGATCACCACATTAATTATCCGCTTATTGATTTTTCACTTTTCAAAATAAGAACTTTTACATTCGGAAATCTCGGTGTAATGACTTCATATATGGCAATGTACACAAACAGCATACTTTTGCCGTTCTTTTTGCAGGAAATTTTAAAATATAA
>CALVCJ010000069.1 GCA_944326015.1 Candidatus Gastranaerophilales bacterium | reverse complement strand
ATATAAGTTCTTGTCAAAAGCTCTTGACGAAAAAAAATATTTATTCTAAAATAAAAATTGCTTTTATACAGTAATTAGCTATTTCGGGATGTAGCGCAGCTTGGTAGCGCACCTCGCTTGGGACGAGGGGGTCGCACGTTCAAATCGTGTCATCCCGACCATTTATTAAAGCTTGACTCAGGTCAGGCTTTTTTTATTGGATAACCCGATTACATAGTGGCAACATGCACACCATTGATAAAAATAAAGTTTTACTACAATCTCACCCACTCTATAAAGAGTTGAATGTTTTTTATTGCATAACCCCTCCTCGAAATCGCTGCGCCCTCTTTAAACAGGTACAGCTTGAGCCTTTCACCCTCTGCGGGCTGCAAGATTTTGGTCCTCCCCTTGAGGGAGGACATTCATTATCAGATTTATACCAATAAAATGTTAACAATACCCTATAAATGCCACTTTCTTGATGTATGTAAAACTCTTAAAATATAAACAACATCATCTCTTACCTGATAGGGGACAATATAAGGATATTTACTTATAACAAATTCTCTTGTTCTTAAAACTCTTCCTGATCTGCCCGCAGCAGGATTTACAGCAAGTACTGTTTCTATTTTTTCAATAATATAAGATACAACTTCTTTGGCGGCTTCTTTATTATTATCGTAAATATATTCCCTGATAGAATTTAAATCATTAACTGCAGATTTTGAAAATCTAACCCTGTATTCCACGATTAAATGCCCCAATCTTTTTTGACATCTTCTATAGATACACTTTCATTATTATCAATATCTTTTATACCATCTTGAATTGCACTAATCTGCCATGCTTCAATATCAAGATATTTTTCTATTGCATCAATGGCAAGAAAAGCTTTTGTCCGGCCTGTTGCATGTGCAAGTTCTTCCAGTCTTGATTTAGTTTCTTTAGGTAATCTTAGTGAAAATTGTTCTGAAGCCATATGTATTCTCCACGCATTACAATATAATACATTATAACACATTGTAATACAAAATTCAAGACGAATATAAGATATATATTACATATTAGGTAACATAGGTCCTTTATAGTATTCATACATTTTCATAACATCATCAGGCAGTTTTCTGCCGGCACACAAAACATTAAAACATTCTGCTACAAATTCATCAGGATTTTTCTGTGCATACCATGAAATTTTACCTGCTATTTTTAATTTTTCAGCATCTACCAAGAATGCTTTTTTAGCTTTACCTGACAACCTGCCCCAAAAACGCTCCTTTAATGAAGTATTCATCTTGTGAAGTAAATGCCCCATCTCATGATACAATATATCAAATTTACTGTTTCCGCGATGAGAAGCATGACCTACCAGTTTAACATTATTCGTTATCAATAAAGAATGAAATTTTTTCATAAATTCCTCTTGTTCATCTTTAGATAATTTGTTAAATTTCTCAACAGATAAATCAATGCCTTTATTTTCAAGAAGTTTTTTTACTTTTTCATTTTCTGCGCATTTTTTAATCCAATGTAAAGGATTTTTTTCTGAGAATTTTATAGATGCCAGATAATCATCAAACAAAAAATTAGCATTCATTGCATCAAATCTTGTATATTCATTAGGTTTCTCAAGCATTCTAAAATAATGTTCTGCTAATTTGTCTTTAATAGTTGCATCTTCACCATGTACAACGAGATTTTTAAATTCATGTTTTTCAGGATTATATTCAGGAAATATTAATTTCAAGTTCTTTTTCATATCAGCTATTAATTTATCACTGAAATAATCTTTATTAAAAGCAATTGTTTTACCATCTCCGGAACAATAAGCTCCAACGGAGGGTTTTCCAGTAAAATATTTTTCATCAAAAATAACATTTTTAGGCATATTAGCCTTGCCTTTAAATCTATTGTTAATATTCACAAGACCTTCATTTACCCAGTTTGCAAATTCCAGATCATCACCGAAGTCAAATGTTTTAACTCCGAAATTTTTCTTAGCAAATTCAACAGCTTCTTCCATCGTCTGAGCAGGTTTAAAGTCAATATGTTCAGCAAAATTTGCCGGTTTTAAAGTTTTGCCCTTTGACAATATTGCAGTAGTAACAATTCCGCCGAACGCTAAAATTCCGGCGCCAATTCCTACCTTTTGACCTGTTGTAAGTTTTTTCTCTTCTTTTTTCTTTTGTTTTACAAATTCATCAGGTTGATTCGTCTGAATGTAAGATCCTGCGGGATTATAGGAAGCTAAAGAATTGCCCCCCCCCCGATAGGCTGAAATAAAGTGTTTACAGGCATATTTGCCGTAAATTTAACATCGTTTCCAATAGCTTCTAACATAATTTTTCCCTTTCACTTTTATATTTACATAAAAACATGAACACAAAAAAAATTGCCAGTTTCCTGATATAAATTTTGCGTTACGGTTTCGACATCCCGAATTTGTTTCGGAATCTAATCATTGTAAGACGCTGAAACAAGTTCAGCGTGACGAATGCAGCTATTTTTAGTGTAAACTGCGATATAAGTCCCTTTAACAATTTATTGACTTGGCTCTGCTTTTATAATAAACTTCTGGAGAAGAGATTTTACACTATTAAATGAGGATTAGGGAAATTGGATTTTACAACTTTAACTATTGAAGCATTAAAAGCATTAGCTTCGCTTGTAGGAAATTACGGACTTGCAATTATATTATTAACGGTTGTTATAAGGCTTGCTATGTGGCCGCTGAATGTATCACAGCAGAGATCAATGAAAATGATGCAAAATTTGCAGCCCAAAATTAAAGCTATTCAAGACAGATACAAAAGCGACCCGCAAAAAATGCAGCAAAAACTTATGGAATTTTACAAAGAACATAAGTTTAACCCGATGGGAGGATGTCTGCCTTTATTAATCCAGTTACCTATTTTCATACTTTTATATTCAGCTTTGATGAGCCCTCAGTTTATTCAAATTGCAGGCGATACATCTTTAGGATTTTTAAGCAGACTTGATACTACTTTAAGAGCAACTGCAGGAAGATCTTATGACGGAACTTTCGGCGTTTCGCAGGGTGATACTTTTACTTTAGGAAAAACCGCAACTGTATATCTTCCTAATGAAACTCTTGAAAATGTAAAAATTAAAGATCCTAATAAAGCTGTTGAAATTCAAGGAGAATTTAAGCCGGGTGAAAATATTGATTTTAAAATAGACTTAGACCATCTGAATTTAAAATTTGCACAGCTTGACAGCATAGAAAAAGCAGAAATTGCCGTTACCGACATGTCAAATAAAGAAATCGAAAACATTACATTCAAAAAAGAAGGCAGCGTCTTAGCGGCATCTGTCCCGACAACTGTTGCAGAAAGAACTTTCCACTGGGATGTATTTATTTTGATTGCACTGTTTGCGCTCACAATGTTTGCATCACAAAAAGTTATGATGGCAACCAATAAACCCAAAGACGGCGCGCTTGATCCTACTCAGGAAGCTATCCAAAAATCAATGGGAACATTTATGCCGATTATGATTATCGGGACATTTGTTATAATCCCTATTCCTGCAGGTGTTTTATTATACCTCGTAACAAGCAATATAATCCAAATTTTGCAGACTGTTATTGTGAATAAGCAGATTGACATGGAGCAGGAACGTACAAAAAATATTGTTACGGATTCGGATATTGCAGGCGCAAAAAAAATTGAACCTAAGGAATAATTTAAAGAGATCCCGAAACAAGTTCGGGATGACAAGAAACTAACCGTCATGCTGAATTTATTTCAGCATCTCAAAAATAAGAGATATTAAAATGTTACTTTCAGACTATGATTACAGCTTACCCGAAGAATTAATTGCGCAGATGCCTGCGGATAAAAGAGAAAATTCTAAAATGATGGTTCTAAACCGTAAGGATAGAACCATTTCTCATAAACATTTTTACGATATTGTTGAACTACTTGACAGTAATACGCTTCTGGTAATGAATAATACAAAAGTGCTACCGGCACGCCTGATCGGACACAAAGATACCGGTGCAAAAATTGAAGTTTTTTTACTAAAACAACACAACCCCTCACCCGAATTGCTAAATTCACCATGTTCATTAAGCAATTCTTCCCTCTCCCTCAAGGGGCGAGGGAAACAACAAGAAAACTGGGAAGTATTGATTAAGCCGTCAAAAAGAGTTAAGCCTGATACAATTATAAAAATTAGTGATGAATTATCAGTTAAAGCACTCAAACGCCTTGAAGAAAACGGCGAATGGCTTGTTGAATTGATTTTTGAAGGGGATAATCTTCTTGATGTACTGCACAGAAACGGCCAGATACCGCTTCCGCCATATATTGAGAGAAAAATCCCGAATGAAGATTTAAGAAAACTTGATTTTGAAAGATACCAGACAGTTTACGCAAAAGACGAAGGTTCTGTCGCCGCACCCACAGCAGGTTTGCATTTTACAAAAGAAATATTACAAAAACTTGAGGATAAAGGTATTGAATTAGCTTATGTTACCTTAAATGTAGGGCTTGGAACGTTCAGACCCGTTAAGTGCGAAAATGTCGAAAATCACAAAATGCATTCTGAAACCTTTGAGATTTCAGAAAAAGCCTCAGAACAAATTAACAGAGCAAAAGCAGAAGGTAAAAAAATTGTTGCAGTCGGCACAACAACTGTAAGAACTCTTGAAACGGCATACCAAAAATACGGCTGTATAAAATCCTGCCATGACCACTCGGAATTATTTATTTATCCTCCATATGAATTCAAGGTTATAGATAACCTGATAACAAACTTTCATCTGCCGAAATCTACTCTTTTAATGCTGGTGAGTGCGCTTGCGGGTAAAGATTTTATATTTGAGGCATACAAAGAAGCAATAGAAAATAATTATCGTTTTTTCTCTTACGGCGACAGCATGTACATAATATAAGATATGATAACGAAACACACCGGTGGGAACGCTTTGCTTATCCCACCCTACAATACACTGTTATGATGCAAAGCGCATTGCCGGCAGCCACGTTTAATGCCGACAATGTGAGAAGAGATAGAATACTTTCTATACATTTGTCATGCTGAACCTTGCAAATTATTAGCGAGTGAAGCGTGCCGATGGTTTTGTGGCACTTTTGACATCAAAAGTGCCACTGTCTGGAAGACCCGCCGGAGGCAAAGAAAGTTCGATTAGTTTGTTTTTAGTTGCCGATAATATATCTTATGCATATTTGACAAATCTATAAAAATCATTAATTCAAATAGAGGATACGAAAAAATCCGATTGTATGTAGAATATAATTGGAGGAAGGTTTTATATCTGAAGGGTAGAAAAAGATGTTCTCGCAATTTATTCAAGGCTTATTAAATACAGGCGGTCAGGCACAGGCAATGCAGAGATATGCTCAAATTACCAACAAGGTAAACAGTCTTAATGCGCAAAATAATCCGACAAATCCGCTTGATACACTTTACCCTGATTCTAACAAAGTCAATAATGCTCCGTCATTTGAAAAAGTTTTGCAGTCAACAACAACATCAAATTTTGGTACGCTTCTTTTAGACCCGAGATTAAAACAGGTTAATGCAGATCTTATAAAAGCATCGCCGCAGCTGAGTTTTTCAAATGCTCTGCAGGAAGCAAATGCTATTCAGGCAAACACGCAAGGCGCTGCAAAATCACAAATTTTAAATGTAGTAAACCAGATTGCGGATAAACACGGAGTTGATGAAAAACTTGTTCAGGCTCTAATAAAGCAGGAATCGGGATTTAATCCTAAGGCAAAATCAAAAGCGGGCGCAATGGGATTGATGCAGTTGATGCCTTCTACTGCAAAGAATTTAGGAGTTCAGGATCCTTATAACATTGTACAGAATGTAGAAGGCGGAGTTAAATATTTAAAATCAATGCTTGATAAATATAACGGGAATGTAATACTGGCTCTTGCCGCGTACAACGCAGGTCCGAGTGCTGTCGATAAATATGACGGAGTGCCGCCTTACAAGGAAACTCAAAATTACGTAAAAAATATTCTTGCGAATTATTTATAGAAATTTTTTATTGAAACCAGCTTGACATCTGGACTTCCTGGCCTCTGTCATCATACTGTAATTACAATTTTGCATAAATTTGTTGTTTTTGCTACAATAAATTTGAAAGTAGGAAAGGCATCAAATGAAATTTTCGTCATCATTTAAAGTAGGGCTTTTAACATTACTGGCATTAGTGCTTTTAATCGGCGTTGTATTTAAGGTTAAAGGACGTACTTTTTCATCTGCAGACAGGGTCGAAATAAAATTTAAAGATGTAAACGGCATGCGACCCGGAGCAGGTGTACAAATGATGGGATTGAGAGTCGGGCAGGTAGAAGAAGTTACACCTGTTATAAACGGTGAAGACAGTTATGTTAAGGTTAAATTTGTTATAACAGAGCCAAATGTTGATATCCCAAAAGCTTCAATGTTTTCAATACAGCAGTCAGGGCTTATCGGTGAACTTTTCTTAGAAATAACACCGCCCAAAACAAGAACTGTTTTTATTCCTATGGTAAATAAAGATATTCTCTATAAAGATGATGATGTTCAAATGAAGCTTGATGAAAAGTTTTATGATGTTGGTAAAATTAAAAATATAGAGGTTGTTTCAAAAGATGTTGTTCCATATTCAATGAAGGACAGAATTAAAACAAATTATGCTTATAAAATAGACTATGTAATTAATTTACCTGGGTTGATTCTGCCTGAATTTTTAAAGGGCAAAGTAGTAAGGGAAAACGGAACGAACAAACTCAGAATTACAACACTTGATGACGTAACACTTCCTTATCCCAAGCAAACATCTCCATATACAATAATAGAACCGATGCGTATAGCTGATTTTATGGACTGGCAGTACCGCGCTGCCGAATCTCTGACCGAGACAAACAAAAAGATAAACGATTTGCTGTCTGATCAGGTTATTGCAGAACTTAAAATGTCTGTAAAAAATATAAACTCTCTTACAGGACAGACAAGCCAAACTATGAATAAGCTTAACAACTTGATAGATGATTCCAGCAGTGATTTAAGACAGTTGATGGTAATGATGGACAAGGCAACAACCGATTTCAATATGCTCTCATATAATATAAACAATATAATCGGCGATCCGCAATTTAAAACTACAATGCTCTCTACTGCAAATTCAATAGATAAACTGTCTCAAAATCTCAATAAAATCATAGGCGATGAACAACAAGCTCAACAAATGGCAGAAGACTTGCGTGCAATTACACATAACGTAAATGAAATCAGCGGTTATGTAAATTCATTGACTAAAGATGATCAGCTGAAAAAAGATATTAACAGAGCAGTAGCAAACGTTAACACCGCAATGGTTGATATTTCAACAACACTTGAAACAGTTAACAAATTAACACCGGAAAATAAATCAGAATTACAATCAATTGTCGAAAATACACGGGTTACAACCTGCAATTTGAGAAAATTCTCGGAAAAACTGAATAAGAGATTTTTACTCTGGAGATTGATGTTCTAAAAAATTCTTTATCCTTCGCCCCCTTTGCGGGAGAAGGTACTTGAAAGGCGGATGAGGGATAATTTGAATATAAAAACAGAAATTACAAAACTTCACTATAACAAAAACGCAAAAGGCACTCTTGTAAAATTACTGGAATTCGCATCAATATTCTATGGAACAGGAAGCAGCATCAAAAATCTGCTTTATGACAAAAATATTTTAAAGCCGAAAAAAGTTGATGCATTTGTAGTATCTGTCGGCAATATAACAACCGGCGGTGTCGGTAAAACTCCTGTAGTATCAGAAATTGCAAAATATTTTATATCAAAAGGCGAAAAAACCGCAATAATTTCACGCGGTTACGGCGGAAAACTTTCTAATAAAAATATCAACATAATTTCAGACGGCGAAAAAATTTATTATAATGCAAGACTTGCAGGAGATGAACCTTACTGGCTTGCCACGAATACAAAAAGTGCAATTGTTATAACATCAAAAAACAGATATGAAGCCTCTAAATATGCAATTAAAAATTTCGGAGTTACAAAAATTATCTTAGATGACGGATTTCAGCACAGAAAACTGCATAGAGATTTAGATATTGTCTTAATGGATAGCGAAAAAGGTTTCGGCAACGAAAAACTTCTTCCGGCAGGTCCTTTAAGAGAAGGTCCAGAAAGTTTCAAAAGGATTGACAGACTCGTTATAGTGAGCAAAAACATTGACCACTCAAGAGCAGAAAAACTTGCGAAAATAATGCAAAAAAAATTGGATGTACAAACTCAAGTATGTCGTACAGAACCGGATTACGTATATAATATAAAAACAAACGAATATCTTAAAGAAGGCTCAGAGATTACAGCACTATGCGCAATCGGTCAGCCCGAACAATTTTTCAACTTTTTAACCAATTACAATATAAAAGAAAAAATTGCATTCGACGACCATCATATATATAAAGAAGAAGATATTCCCGAAGGAATAATTATAACAACGGAAAAAGATGCGGTCAAAATGCTTAATTTCAACCGCACCGATATTTATGCTTTAAAGCTTAAAACCGTAATAGCCACAGAACAACTCTTGAACACCTCTACTCTTTAGCATTCCACGGGTAATCATCCGGAATTTCCCAGTTATTCATCTGTATCCACTTTGTACAATATGCATATTTTGCATCATCGCCTGCATTAGTATTGCATCCGCCCCATCCTACAGTTTTTAAAGTATTTGATTCTGGCGGATTATAATTACCGTCCCACGCATACGCATAAGGTTCAACAGTAGTACGATTACCATGATTAGTGGCTTTATTAAACTGAAATACAAAATAATTTTTAGGAAATCTTTCATACTTACTATTCACGAAAAAAGCAATATCTCCCCCATTGTAATCCACTCTGTAAGAAAACATCCCATAAGGCAAATAAACGCAAGCCTTCTGCTCGTTGCAATTTTCTACCCGGAGATATTTTATATAAGGCAAAATATACTCCTGTAAAAATTTGAGGTTCGCAGAATAACTATCCTCACGATAATCTTCCATCCACAATTCCACATCACCATTATCAACAACTGACATTCTAACGGCATTATTTATGTCGCTGTAAAATTTTTTGACATAAGAAACAGTTTTTTGCTTTTGATAATTAGTTATTAAAGAAGGCATAGTCATTGCAGCAACCACACCGATAATGCCAAGTGTTATTAAAACTTCTGCCAGAGTAAAAGCGGCTCGACTTTTGGAAGATAAGATATTTAAACTAAAATGTCTTAGCTCGTGAGAAGATACTGT
>CALVCJ010000068.1 GCA_944326015.1 Candidatus Gastranaerophilales bacterium | reverse complement strand
GGCAACTGTGTGGCAACCGTTGTTATTGCACGCTGGGAAAATGCTTTTGATTACGATAAAATGAAAGAATTTGTAGAACAGTCCAAAGAAGAAAGTATTGGAAACGATATTCATAAAACATTAGAACAATTTAAAGAAGGATAATTTATTATGGCTAACGAAACAACTGCAAAAAAAGAGTACAAAGATACTTTAAATCTTCCCCAGACGACTCTTGCAATGAGAGCAAATGCAACTGTAAGAGAACTTGAAATTCAAAAATTCTGGGAAGAACATGATATTTATAACAAAATTATCAATCAGCGTGATAAAGCAAATAAATTTATTTTACATGACGGGCCACCTTATTTGAGTTCCGAAAAAATTCACGTTGGTACGGCTCTTAATAAAATCCTTAAAGATATTTTATTGAAGTACAAAGCTCAGGCAGGTTATTATACTCCTTATGTCCCCGGATATGACGGGCATGGACTTCCTATAGAAAATAAAGTTGTAAAAAATATTAAAGGCGGAAGAAGTGCTTTAACGCCTTATGAATTAAGGCAGAAATGCAGAGAATTCGCGCATAAAAGTTTGAAAGGACAGGAAAGTGAATTTAAGCGTCTCGGGGTTCTTGGAGACTGGGAAAATCCTTATTTGACTATTAATCCTGATTTTGAAGCCGAACAGGTAAGAGTTTTCGGTGAAATGTACAAAAAAGGTTATATCGAAAAAGGCTTGAAACCTGTTTACTGGTGCGCCTCATGCGAAACTGCCCTTGCAGAAGCAGAAGTTGAATATGCCGATCACACATCAACTTCAATTTATGTAAGATTTAAATTTGATGAAGAAAGTACTACTAAATTGCGTAATAAGCTTGCCTTCCTGCCTTCCTGCCCTCCGGACATCTATTGTGTCATCTGGACAACAACTCCTTGGACAATTCCTTCAAACATGGCAATAAGCATGCACCCGAAATTTGAGTATACTTTATTTGAATATAAGGGAGATGTTTATGTTGTTGCTCAGGGGCTTCTTGCCAATTTCCTTGCAGATGTAGAATGGGAAGAAAAAGATATTAAAGTTCTCGGTTCTTGCACTGGAGCTGATTTAGAATTATTGAGCACACAGCATCCGCTTGCAGACAGAAAATCTCCGATAATTTTGGGAGAACACGTTACTCTTGACGCCGGTACAGGTTCCGTACATACCGCTCCGGGACACGGTTTGGAAGACTATGAAGTCGGGTGTAAATATGGTATCGAAGTATTTTCACCGCTTGACAGCAAAGGTGTTTGGACTGACGCGGTTAAAGATAAAGACCTTGAAGGTGTTCCATATTATAAAGGAAACGCAATTGTTATCGAAAAACTGAAAAATTGCGGTGCGCTTTTAAAAGCACAGGATATAAATCACAGTTATCCGCACTGCTGGAGATGTAAAAATCCGGTTATCTACCGCGCAACTCCTCAATGGTTTGTAAAAGTCGACAGATTTAGAGATAAAGCTCTCGAAGAAATTAAAAAAGTAAAATGGATTCCATCAGGCGGCGAAGCACGAATTTCGAACATGGTCGCAGGACGTACTGACTGGTGTATTTCAAGACAAAGAGCCTGGGGCGTTCCTATCCCTGTATTCTATTGCGAAGACTGCGGTGAAGTTATCGTTACTGATGAAACAATTGAAAATGTTGCTAAAATTTTCGAAAAAGAAAGTTCTGATGCTTGGGTTAAATACACTGCTGATGAATTATTACCACAAGAGTTTAAATGCCCCAAATGCGGGAAAACTCACTGTTTCAAAAAAGAAAACGATATTATGGATGTCTGGTTTGATTCAGGAATTACATGGCGTGCGGTAGTAAACAAACGTTCAAAAGAACTTGGTACAACGCCTGTTGAAATGTATCTTGAAGGTTCGGATCAGCACAGAGGCTGGTTCCAGTCATCACTTTTAACTTCTGTTGCGACCGAAGGCATTGCACCTTACAAATCCGTTCTTACTCACGGATTTGTGTTCGGGGAAGACGGCAGAAAAATGTCTAAGTCTCTTGGCAACTACATCAGACCTGATGAAATCATAAACACATACGGTGCCGATATATTGAGACTGTGGGCAGCATCGGTTGATTACAGAAACGATACAAAAATCGGAAATAATATAATTAAACAGCTTGCTGAAATCTTCAAAAAAACAAGAAATACATCAAGATTTTTAGTCGGAAACCTGTTTGATTTCGATCCGAAAACAGATTATGTAAATTACGAAGATTTGAAAGAAATAGATAAATTTGCGCTTCATAAATTAAATCACTTAATCGAAAATGTAACGGAAGCCTTTGACAATTATGAATTCTACAAATACTTCCAGCAATTGCAAAATTTTGCGGCAGTTGATTTGAGTTCGTTCTACCTTGATATTGTAAAAGACAGACTTTATACAGCAGGCAAAAAGTCGCTTTCTCGCCGTGCCTGCCAGACTGTACTTTATGAAACATTACAAACACTGGTTAGAATGCTTGTTCCAGTAATGCCTCATCAGGCAGAAGATATCTGGATGAGCGTTCCCGAATGTCAGAAAGACGGGCTTGAAAGTATATTGCTTTCAGACTGGGTTAAACCGAACGAAAAATGGACTAATGAAAAATTGGAAGAAGATTTTTCAAAAATTCTTAAAGCCCGTGAAGTTGTAACACGCGCAATTGAGCCCCTTCGTGCTGACAAAAAAGTCGGAAGCTCTTTAGAAGTTGCAGTTTATGTAAAAGCAGACGATGACACTGTATTAAAAGCTAATGAAGATGAACTTTGCAATATATTTATTACTTCACAGGCTTATGTAACGGATGAAAAACCTGACAATGTATTAAATGAATATGTTGAAGAAGGTTACACAGTATGGGTTACAAAAGCTGAAGGTGAAAAATGCGCACGATGCTGGAAATACAGAAAACTAAATTCAGACAGCATCTGCTGCGAATGCGAAGAAGCAGTAAAATAAATCGAAAGCAGCTCTAATTAAAGGCTGCTTTTTTATTACAATATCTTAACAATTATATATAATTACTAAAGATTTAAATTAGCGCTGCCGTAGAAATAATTAAAGCAGCTATTTGAAAAGAAATCAATTTCCAATAACAAACTAAAACTCACACCAAAATTTACGGAAAGGGTAAAAAATATGGGAATGGCAGCGTCTCAAGCAAGATTATTAAGCATAACAGCCCGCCTAACAAATAATGAAAACAGCGGACAAAGTATTTCATATGCAAAACAACGCCTTGCAGATCAGACACTCCAGCTTACAAATGAATATAACGAAGCACTTGAAGCAACAAAATTAACTGTTCTTACCGGTTTTAACGGGGCAGAAGCTGTATACACAGATATTTCCTACAGCTTGATGACCGGTTTGCAAATGGCAGAAAACACAAAACAATACATAGTAACAGATACAAAAGGAAGAATTCTTGTTACTGCAGATATTGCAAATGCATACGAAAAATCAAATGGTAACTACAATCAGTTTCTGGCAAACCTTACTGGTTCAACAGTTTCTAAAAATGGAATGGCATACTCTCAGTCAGATCTTTCTGTCAACAGAAATAACGAAACCTGGGAAAAACTTGATAAAGACGGTAATAAAGTTGAAGCCGACCCGTCAGAGCCAGATGCTTACGACACAAACAGTAAAACTCTCGATGCTAAACAAAAAATCCATGAAGCATGGGACGCCTACTTTGCAACGGTAGGTATAAACTTAGGCGACGAAGAACACGATTTTGGTTTTAGCTGGAATGAATTATATGCCACAAATGAACATGGTGAATACATAGATAAAAATGGCCAAGTTATTCCTAAAGATGAGGACAGCGATAAAGATGGAATAAATGATTCCTGGTCTGCTGAAATACTTGCAGCTCAAGGAACAACTGCTATAGGATGCGGTTATGCCGGTTATGCAAGAACAGAACAAAAACCTCTATTTGATGAAGAAACTGGCGATCCTGTAATGGATGAAGACGGAAATCAGGCTTACTACACAGACTATGTAAGGGATGCTGACGGGAATATAATATATGACCCAATCAATTATGAAGGGACAACAGACGAATCTCGAAAATTATATGATTATGCAATGTCGCTAACTGAAGCATATCTGCGTGTGAACAGACCCGGTGAAACAAATTTCAATACAGAATTTAATGCCGATGAAATTAATATAGCAGCTAACAGCGAGAACACAACAACTTTAAATTACTATAGAAATATATTTACCAAAATGCAGTCAAACGGATATTTTACATATACAAGTACTCCTGCAGAAGCTGACGAAAATCATATTTATGCTGATGAAGGCACCGGAACTGCAGGTACTGTTCAAAAATCGCCTCTTTATGACAATATAACATTTGAAAAAGCATTAAGAGACGGCTCTTTAAGACTAGAATACTATTCAACAACAGATAAAGAGTTTGTATCTACCACAATAGCCGAAGACAACTGTATTCAAGAAGTCGCAGATGAAAGGGCTATAGCAAAAGCAGAGTCAAAATACAATCAGGACATGACTGCTCTTGAAAATAAAGATAAAAAACTTGATCTGGAATTAAAAAAACTTGACACCGAACATAGCGCTCTGCAGACAGAATATGATTCAGTTAAAAATGTCGTAGATAAAAACGTTGAAGCTTCTTTTAAAACATTTGGATAATTTTAAACCTTCTTGAATCTGTCGGATATCGTCGAAAAACTTAAAAAACCACTTTCTGAAATATTTGGAAAGCGGTTTTCAGTATTTACTGATTTTTTTTAATTTTCCAGTTGGTTGGTTATACCGTATATCATAAGAGCAGGGTTAAAAGGCAGAGAAATAAGGCTGTTCTTCGTTAAACTCACCCGCATCTCTCTTTACATGCAAAATCGTCAACTATAAAAAACTCTCACAAAAAAGAGGATTTTGGCAGTTGCCATCGCAGGATTGTGTATAAATTTCAGCGGCCTAGATCATATCACAAACATTATGAACTAAATTTTAGATAAATCGACTTCAAGGTCTTTTTGACGGCTGCACCAATTCTACTCCAAGAATTCTTATATTTATATGGTTCTGTAGAAGAATCATGCCCGGTAACTGACTCTATAGTCGTGTGATCCTTTGGTGCATAATGACTACTTTTTATATACTTACCTGTAGCAGGATCCATGTAAACAACGTGACCTATAGTACCATCTTGACAGTAACTGCTGAATTTTATCTGACGTCCTGTATTAGGATCATAGTCTACAACGTAACGTATCCCCCTGCCATTTTGAAAATAACAGATCGTTTTTATGTGGTTCCCGGAAGCATCATAATCAGTAATAGAATCAATGTTACCATTTAAATAATAAGAAATACTTTTCATACTTTCCCCTGTAGAAGGATTGTAATAATAAACTTCTTTGGTTGTGCCATTTGCATAATAATAGGTTCTTTTTATATTTTTCCCTGTTGATGAATCATATAACTTAATAGACGAAGTCTGCCCATTAGGGAAATAAGAAATCTCTTTTATCTTTTTTCCTGTGCCTGGATCATAGTCACAAACAACTGATGTAATCTTGTTATCAAGTGAGAAAAATTCTCTTACAATAGCACCACTCTCATTTTTTTGAGAAATAACATACATACCGTTATCCCGACGTATTTTTTCACCTTTAAGATTTGAAAAATCTAAAATTTCTATATTTACTTTCGGCACTTCTATTGCAACTGAACCAGTTTTTTTTATGCCAACATCTTTTGAACCAGCTAACAGAGCTGAATTAGCAGTATCATTTACTTTATTAGTTAAATCATTACAGGCATCTTCAGCTTTGCGCCACCAGTTATTTTTATGACCGACTATACCGACGGCTATTGCACCTGCCAGAGCTACAGCACCTATCATATATTTCGCAGCATTTGACTTTTCCGTGTCCTGAACAGACCTTTCTTTTTTTACATCTTCTTTTTTATTTTCTGTAAATTTTTGAGTTCGCTCTACATTACCGAATGATATTTTGTTAATTGTCATAAAAACTTTTTCCTTTCAATTTTTTTCTCACATCTTTTATTAAAACTGGAAAAAAAAAAATTTGTTAACTAGCTATAGTCCAAATCTAATAAATTTACATTTATTTATACTCAATTTGTCCTGTTACTTACTGATAAAAAATAATACCCAGTGCAATAAGCAAAGTGTTCTCAAATTACAAAAAAGTTCAAGCCGCCGCGGAACAAGAAGTTAGGATGGCACGAAGGTATAATAGAAGAAACTTTTAATAATGATATCAACACCAATTTTAGCCTGCCTTCCTGGCCCATGAACTTCTATTCTTCCATAATAGGCTGGACTGCTTCACATTCGTTCGCAATAACGAAAATAATATTGACTTCCCTTAAGAGGGGGGGGGGGAGGCATTAAGAGAATAACACTTACCAGCCTGCAATACGTACTTCTGAGCTCTATGCTAATCAGACACTCCAGAAAACTTACTGTATTTGCATTTCTTTTTCAAAACCAAACAGTGAACTTACAGACTCATCATCATGAATTCTTGCAATTGCAGTACCTAAAAGCGGTGCAACAGATAGCTGCTTAATATTAGGAGGCATTTTGGACATATCAAGAGGAATTGTATTTGTTACAATACACTCCTTTATGGGGGCTGAAGCAAGACGCTCTATTGCAGGGCTTGAAAAAACAGGATGAACAGCACAAACATAAATATCCTTTGCTCCTTCTTTTTTCAAAAGTTTTGATGCCTCACAAATTGTACCTGCTGTATCAATCATATCATCAAACATAATGCATATTTTATCTTTTACATCACCTATAACATGTGATGCTATTGCCTCATTATGTTTATCACGACGTTTATCTATAATCGCAAGCGGACAGCCTATTGATTTCGCAAAATGTCTTGTTCGTTGAACTCCACCTGTATCAGGGCTAACCGCAACCATATCATCAGGGTTAATATTCAAACTTTTAATATAATTTGTAAGAATAGGTGTTGCAAAAATATGATCAACTAAAATATTAAAAAATCCCTGAATTTGACCTGTATGCAAATCCATTGCTAGAACTCTGCCAGCACCGGCAGTTGTAAGTAAATCTGCAACAAGTTTTGCCGTAATAGCTTCACGTCCTGATGTCTTTCTATCTTGTCTCGCATAACCGTAATAAGGAATTACTGCTGTTATTGTTTTTGCACTTGCTCGTTTAAAGGCATCTATTATAATCAACAGCTCCATTAAATTCTCATTAACCGGATTGCATAATGGCTGAATTATAAAAACGTCATCCCCTCTGACACTTTCTTTAACCTGTACATATATCTCACCATCAGCAAAATTCTTAACAACCATAGGACCGATAGATGTTCCAAGATAATCTGCAATTTCCTGTGCAAGCTTCATATTAGAACGACCCGCAAACAATTTTATATCATGTGTGGGATTAATTGTCCGCTCTAACTGCTGGAATGTTATTTCTGCAACCATTCTTATTCCTTTCAAATTTCTTGCATTATAAATGCATTTTTATTATATAATTTTAAGGTATTTACCTCAAGTTTTTTTTAAGTAATATTACTAAAATCGGAATATAAAATTTTTTGTTACTTCTTTTGCTTTACTTTTTTAATTTCGTGATTTAACAATAGCCACATTTGAGATTTCCGGCATTGTCACTGTCCAAATCCTACAAAAATTCATAATAAAGGATCGGTAAATAATTTAAAATCTATTTCATGACATTTTACTCTACACTTTTCGTCAAATACCATGACTTATTTATCACAATTTTTAAAATAAAGTCACTATTTATCAATTAAACAAAAATCCTCAGGCAATTCTTCCTCAAAAAGTTTAACAAACTGCCAGGTTTTCAAATCAAAAGCTTCAGCCAATTTAAAGATAGTCGTCAATTGTGGATCTTTCATACCACGCTCAATTGTACTTATAATCGAACCAGAAATATCATTTTCGCTTGAGAGGATAAATTGGCTTTTCTCTCCCCTCAATTCTGTTACCTTCTTTGCCAGGGCATTTAATATCTGCTGTTTTCTCTTATTTATTTGTTCTTTATCTAAAACTTGCATTTTTTTATTTTATATGTATATTAATAATATCGCTTTCGCGAACACGATAATAGAAGGCTGACTATTTTATGAAAAAGATAAAAAAGAAAATTATGCTTGATTTAGACGGAGTTTTAAATACTTATACAAGTGATTATGACCCGCAATATATTCCACCTGCACGCACCGACACACTTGAATTTATAAAAGAACTTTCACAGAAATACGAAATAATATTATTTACAACACGTGACAAATTTCTAGCATCATTATGGGTAATTGAAAACAGTTTAAACGAATACATAGCTGATATAACCAATATCAAACAGGTGGCCTGGCTATTTGTAGATGACAGATGCATTTGTTTCGACGGGAATTATAATAAGCTTCTTGACGATATAGAAAATTTTAAAGCATGGTATAAGACCTAAAAAATATTAATTTTTGGTTAAAAAAAACAAATTTTGCAAAAATCCGAGTAATAATATAACTGTAAATGATAAAAAGTTTAATTGAAAGGAAGTGTTAGATATGAAATTTTTAGTTAGAAAAGCACCAGAAAATTTTATCAGAACAGTTAATGATGAAATAAGTTCATTATTAAACAGGCATTTTGACAGTTATTTTCCTGAAGCAGCATACTGGGAAGAAATGGATAAATATTCAATGCCTGTAGAAATATCAGATAAAGGTCATAATTACGAAGTAAAAGCAGAACTCCCAGGAGTAAAAAAAGAAAATCTTGATATCGACATTGACAAGAATTACATTGTAATAAATGCAAAAAAAGAAGAAGAAAAAACTGAAAATGAAAAAACATACAAAAAATCAGAATTTAGATACGGAGAATTTTCAAGAACAGTTTACTTCCCTGATGAAATAGATGTTGATAAAACAGAAGCAAAACTTGAACACGGTGTATTAAAAATACATGCACCAAAAAGATATACTGAAAAAGATTCTAAAAAGAAATTGTCAGTAAAATAATCTTAAAAAAATAGTTATGAAAAGGAGTAGAATTAAATTCTGCTCCTTTTTTGTTAATAAGTGCTTGATTTTAAAAAATGTTCATGATAAATTTAATTTTGCTGACATTACAGGCTGCTAGCTCAGGTGGTTAGAGTACTGTGTCGAGCAAAAGGTGACTAAATGTCACGTTTTGCGAGAGGCCTGATAAGGGTCACGCAAAACAAACAATAATTGATTTAACAAATTTATACAATAAAATAGAAAATAACGATTACAGGCTGCTAGCTCAGGTGGTTAGAGCACTGTGCCGAGCAAAAGGTGACTAAATGTCACGTTTTGCGAGAGGCCTGATAAGGGTCACGCAAAACAAACAATAATTGATTTAACAAATTTATACAATAAAATAGAAAATAACGATTGCGGGCTGCTAGCTCAGGTGGTTAGAGCGCACCCCTGATAAGGGTGAGGTCGGTGGTTCGAGTCCACTGCGGCCCAGATAAAAGAGAGGACTGGTTTTCAGCCCTCTTTTTTATTGCCAAAATTTGATGATTTTTCAGCTAATAGGTTTCTGGGACATTGAGACGGAGAAAATTTAATAAAAAATCAAACAGACAGCACGATTGAGGCTGTTTTTTAGTATTGAGATGTATGGGCCTTTTCTTGCACTCTTTTGCACTAATTTTCTGTCACCCTGAATTTATTTCAGGGTCTATTCCGCTCATAAAGCCTATTTTAGCCCAGTGCAAGAAAGTGCAAGAAAGTGCAATTTTATTTTTGCTTGTAAATTGAGATACACCAAATTATCAATGAGATTTGGATATTTACGCAATTTCTAATTCATAACCTAATTCATGGAATATTTTTACAATGGTTGAAAATTTAGGTTCTTTTTC
>CALVCJ010000067.1 GCA_944326015.1 Candidatus Gastranaerophilales bacterium | reverse complement strand
CGATATCTTCATAAGAAATTTCTTCAATTTTATGAACTTCATGAGATGTTCTGAAGCCGTCAAAGAACTGCAAAAAAGGAACTTTTGCTTTGTAAGTTGATAAATGAGCAACTAAAGCCAAATCCATTTCTTCCTGAACAGAATTTGCTGCGAGCATTGCATAACCTGTGTTACGGCAGCCCATAACGTCTGAATGATCTCCGAAAATTGCTAAAGATTGAGCTGCGATAGCACGGGCTGCAACGTGGATTACGTGCGGTAACATTTCACCGGCCATTTTGTGCATCACAGGTATCATTAATAACAAACCTTGAGAAGCAGTGTATGTAGAAGTTAGTGATCCAGCAGCTAAAGAACCGTGAACGGCACCTGCCGCCCCTGCTTCTGATTGCATTTCTGCAACTCTCACTTCTTCGCCCCAGATATTTTTCTTGTGCTGGGACGCCCATTCATCAATCCATTCACCCATTGTAGATGAAGGAGTGATAGGATAAATTGCGGAAACTTCGCTCAAGGCATACGCAATATGCGCTGCGGCGTAGTTACCGTCAACTGTTATAGTCTTTCCTGGCATAATTACAAACCTCCTTATTTTATGCGCTATTACTTAATAACTATACTCTTTAATTTTAATACAAACAAAATATTTTGACAAAAAATAATTTGCGATTTATAATCAGACTTGTGTCAATTTCTTAATATTTCTTTCAAAATTAGCAATATATTATATTGACGTTTTTTTATATGAATATGTGTGGAGTAATTAGTTTATGATTAAATTAAGCGAAAAAGTATTAAGCGGATTAGGAAAAGTTCGCCCGACAAAACCAAAAGTATCGAAAGTAGTTGATGGAACTGCAACAAATGTTACAAAACGTTCTCATAAAAAGACAAGAAGGACGTCGTCTTCACGTCTTGAACGTACTCCGCAAAAAGACACTTTTGCTTTGACTGATACATCTGCAAAGCCTCTGGTGAGAAAGTCTGAGAGAAAAACTGATACGAAAAATCGACTCGGTGATTTTTTTGTTTCAAAAAATAAACAACTTGCAATCCGATATATGGCTGATTTGGAAGAAGTTGCGCAGGCAATTCCTGAGGCTTCTTTTCATCGTGAAATAAATAAAAGTTCTACAAAAGAACTTACATCTATTCTTGATAAGCTTTCCAGAAGAACTGAGCAGTATTCTGAACGCGGGTATTCCGGCGTTATAAGAGATGGTGTAAGAGGTACTATTTTCTTGCCTGATGCTGATAGAAATTACCATAAAGTTGTTAAAGAAATGCAAAAAAGAGGATACAAAATTGCAAAAACTTTTGCAGAAGATAGCGAAGGAAATATCATTTTAGATAAAAGCGGTCTTCCCAAAATGGTTGATGACATTGATGTTAGATTTGGAGATAATGCTGTGCCGTCAGGCTATGAAGATGTGCAAATGCGTTTTGAAAAAAATGGCAATCTTTATGAATTAATCTTTTTACCAGGGCCGAATTATGCTGCAATAAAAAATAAAGAGCATGAATTAGTTTTTGAAAATTTTAGATTATATGATGCAGCAAAAATTACAAATGATGACGGAGCAAAGCAGATTGTAAAAGGAATTAAAAAAATATTTCACAGACTTACAAGAAGGCTTTATGCAGATGCTAAAGCAAGAGATCAATTTGGCGCGGTAAAAGCTTCTCAAATTATAACTTTCTCAAAAGAGGATGTTGAATCAGCTGATAATCTCTTTAAATCACTGAAAACTTTATTCCTTGGAAAATTTAATGCAACACCGCCGAGCAAACGTTCTAAACCTAATTTTAAACAAACAGAAAATTTTAAAAAACTGGATGCTATAGAACAAAATTTGCGTAAAGTTATGGAATTATACAAACCTATAGATTAATAACAACAACATTTTCTATATGGTAAGTGTGGCAGAACATATCAAATGGCTGTATGTTTTCAACTGTACAGCCTTTTTCACGTAAATATTTTAAATCACGTGCAAGAGTTGCGGGGTTGCAGCTTACATAAATTATTTTTTCTTTTGTATGTTTAAGCGTTTCATCAAGCGCTTCTTTTGTACAGCCTTTTCTCGGCGGATCAAGAATTGTTATATCAAATTTTTTCTTTATTGATTTCAGATACTTTGTTGTATCGGCACAGTGGAGTTCAACATTTTTTATATTGTTAAGCTCCAAAACTTCTTTTGCTTTTTCTATTGATTCTTTATTTTCTTCAACACTTACAACTTTACCTGCGACATCGTTCACTACAATTCCAAACGTTGCAATACCTGCATAAGCATCAAGCACTGAAGCTTTTTCGTGCTTGGAAATTTCTTCTTTTACGTATTTAAAGATATTTTCGGCACTTTTCGGATTTATCTGGAAAAATGTTGATGCGCCGATTTTGAAAGTTTTGTCTAAGATTTTTTCATAAATAAAATCGCGGCCGCAGACGCATATTGTTTTTTCTCCTAGAATTACATTTGTGTTTTTGCTGTTGAAATTAATACAAACTCCTGTAACTTTTTCAAATGTTTCAAATATAGTTTTTGCAAAGTTAGATAATTTTTCTGTGATTTTGTTATTATTAATAACCAGTGTAACAAGTAATTCCCTGTTATCGGCAGAGTGTCTCAGAACAATATGCCTTAAATCGCCTGTGCGTTTTTGCTCGTTGTAGCCAGAAATGTTAAATTCAACGGTTTTATTTCTTATAAAATCAATTACTTTATCGCAAATTTCAGGCTGTATAGGGCAGTATTTGATGTTAACAATTTCATGACTTTGCGGTTTATAATATCCTGCCAGAATTTTTTTTGAAACCCTGGTTTGTGATACCGGACATTGAATTTTATGTCTGAACTTTTTTATTTCAGGGCTTGGAATAGGATTATTAACAGGTGTATCAATATTGCCTATAGTTCTCATTGCATCTTCAACCATTTGTTTTTTTAGTGCAAGCTGGTAGTTATAATCTATAAACTGCAGCTGGCATGAACCGCAAACATTATGCATAGGGCAGAAAGGTTTAACTCTGTGTGGTGATGGTGTAATAATTTCAATTACTTTTGCATTTGCAAAATTTTTATTGACTTTCGTAATTTTTATTTTAACTTCATCTTCAGGACATGCATTTTCAACAAATACAACCTGACCGTCGATTCTTGCAATTCCTGTTCCGAGATTTGATAATTTTTCTATTGTTACAACAAATTCATCATTAATGTTCATGTTCAAATTATAGCATGTAAAAATTTGTCATTCGGGACTGCTCGATATCACAGATTAAAATTTTTGTCACCCTGAACTTGTTTCAGGGTCTTACCAAATTGATGTTATAACTATAAACTGGTAAGATTCTGAAATAAATTCAGAAGGACAATATTTATTCCCAATCCGTTGATAAATCTTTAAATTCAGGATTCATTTCTTTAATTAAATTTATTTTCCAATCTCTGTGCCATCGTTTTAATTGTTTTTCACGATTTATTGCAGTTTCAACAGAATCAGTTAATTCATAATATACTAATCTGTCAATATTATATTTTTTAGTAAAACCTTCAACGAATTTATTTTTATGCTCCCAAACTCTTTTTTGCAAATTTGCGGTTACTCCGATATAAAAAGAAGTCTGTGAATAATTAGTCATTATATAGACAGCATAAGTTTTGTTCATAGACTAATTATAACATGCCCCACTGGTAAGATATTGTTGTCATCCCGAATTTATTTCGGGATCTTACCAGCTACGAGTTTAACTCCAAGTTGGTAAGATGCTGAAACAAGTTCAGCATGACAGAATACGTTAAAAGACTCGAACTTCTGAAAACTTAGATGATTAAGGTTTTAGCCTATTTTTGAAAATTTTGGGTTTTGTTTATATTTCATTGCAAACAGTGTAAACATACATAAAAAGAGCCCTTTCGGCTCTTGATATTAATTAAATGGTGGGCGTTAGAAGACTCGAACTTCTGACATCCTCCTTGTAAGGGAGGCGCTCTACCAACTGAGCTAAACGCCCTTAAAACTTATTTTATTTTGCGATTCCGAAACAAGTTCGGAACTCCCGCATTTCTAAAATTCACTTGGTTCATTAAGAACTGCGGTCGGCTAAACGCCCTTTCGCAAAATTAATATTAATCGAAACAAATTTTATTGTCAACAGTTTATTTTAAAGTTTTTATTATATTGTGTGTTCTGCCTGTTCATTATGTTTTTCAAGAAGCTGTTTTTCATATTCCAAACGCTGCTTAACTTTTATTTCATGTTTTGTGCCATGGTGAGGTTCTTCGCGTTTGTATCTGGCATCTACCCACCACTTGGCAATGTGATAGGCTGGACCACGTCTCACAGGTTTGACCTTTTCTTCTTTTACTTTTTGTTCTTTATGCTTTTTAATTTTTACTGGTTTATCCAGATTATCAATATTTGGTTTTTCAGGCGGAGGTACATCCGTGTAGTCCCGTAAATCCGCTTCGTTAACCGCATAAGTTTCAGGACTGACATATCCTTCATCTGCCATTACAAACGGCAATACTGATAACATTAATATTAAAATCAAAATATATCTAATCATCTTTCCTCTCTTTTAATAATATGCGCCTCTTGTTATGATATTTTTCCCGTGAGAATCCAGTCCGCCTGTCTTCAGCAATCCGAATTTTGATGCGGCTTCATCAATTTTTGTCTGCCATTTTTGATAATAGTCACCTTCATAGGACTGATAAAAGCCTTCGTAAAATAAAGCTTTATCTTTACCGTATTTTTTGAAATGTTCAAAAAGATATGTATAAAATTCAGGACAGTATGCCTTTGTTCTTGCAGGATGTGCAATAGACATAACTCCATTGCCAAGTGTTGACACAAATTCAACAGCATCTTCAAAGGATGAAAAAGGTTCAAGCATTTTCCCGATTGATGGGTGAGCTTGGAGGTATATTTCTCTTGCGGTCATGATTTGTTTTTCTATGTAATCAGGTATTTCAGGTAAATCATGTTCGATATACATTTCAAGGGCTTTTTTATATGTTATGTGATACGGTTCTTTGCCTTTGAAAAGATATTTGAATTTTTTTATTGGCATGTCATAAGAAAAATCTGCATTGGGAATGTAATAGTTCAGCAAAATTTTTCCTGATGTGTATTTTTTCAGCGGGTGGGCAACTTCATCCTGTCCTTTGGCAATCATGATATGGCATTTAGAGGCTTCTTCAATGTTAAAGTTATAATCAGGAAGCGCTTCATTTAACTTCTGAATAGTTTCTTTAGAAAGAAGTAACTTCTGTTCCATTTTAGTTTTTAAGTAATTGTTTAATTTTTTATCAGCTGGATTAATTCCGTAAACAAGCAGGTGAATTTGTACAGGTTTTGTCTGTTCCGGAAAATTAATTCCAACTGTTGATATTTCAAGACCAAAGCTAATGTTGACGTTGTTGTATTCATTAATTAGTTTTTCAGCTTCTTTACAGCCGTCAATTGTGTCATGGTCTGTTATTGCAATAAGAAAATCAGGATTGTTTTTGGTAATTTCTTCAGCGTTTTCTAAAAGTTCTTTGGCAGTCATTTCGCCGTCAGAATATTGTGTATGAATATGTAGGTTGGCTTTAAATTCTCCTGACTCAAGATATCTGAAATCGTGCGAATCAAGAATGTTTAAATCTTTTCTTTCGCCGGGTTTAAACGAGATATCTGAAAATTTTTTGACTTTTTTTATAAAATCTTTTTCATTTACAATTCCCATAATTTATATTTTACACAAAAACAGAGATTGAAACAAAATTTCTAGTCTTACGTCAAGAATATTAAAAGTGTAGTGATAGCTGAAATAAGAAGACGAGGAATTTTTATGGCTGTACCAAAATATTTGGAAGAAGATTTATACAAAGATTTGAAACCTGAATATCAGGAAGATGCTGAATTTATAGAACTTGATGATAGTGATATTGAAGAACCGCGAACTTTTAATTCAATATCAAATGATGATGATATTTTACAAATGTATTTAAAAGATATAGGAAAAATTAAACTGTTAAATTCAAAAGAGGAAAAGGCTCTTGGAAAAGAAATTAAAGAAGGGAAAAAATCGCAGGCCGAAATTGCAAAACGAAAACTAGTTCAGGCAAATTTGCGTCTGGTTGTAAGCATAGCAAAGAAATACATAGGACAGGGAGTCCTTTTTATGGATCTGGTGCAGGAAGGCTCTTTAGGATTGATTAAAGCAGCAGAAAAATTTGATTATTCAAAGAATTTCAGATTTTCAACCTATGCAACATGGTGGATAAAGCAGACGATTATAAGAGCGATTTCAAATAATTCACGAACAATTCGTATCCCTGTTCATATGACTGATAAAATAAGAAAATACAAAAGAGTTTATACGACGCTCTCGTTTGAACTCGGGCACGAACCTAACGATTTGGAAGTAGCAGAAAGACTTGGGATAACTCCAAAACAGCTTTTTACAATAAAAAAATCAATAATAAAGGAGCCGATAAGTCTTGAAACACCTGTAACGGATGATTTGAATATAGGAGATTACATCGAGGATAAGTCTTACCGTTCTCCAGAAGTTCAAACAAAAAATAACGCGTTAAAAGGGAGTATTGAGGATTTACTTGCAACACTTTCTGAACGGGAAAAAAAGATTATATCCTGTCGTTTCGGGATTAACGGCGAGTTGCCGAGAACCTTGGAACAGTTAGGCGGGATAATGGGGTATTCAAAAGAGAGAATAAGGCAGCTTGAGGATTCCGCATTATCAAAAATCAGAGAGAGGAAGGAATTGCAACATTTTCGCGATTTTATTGAAGATTGATTTTTTAAGGATGCGTATGCATCCTTTTTATTTTACATAATAAGTATTATCGGCAACTAAAAACAAACTAATCATACTTTTTTGCCTCCGGCTGGTCTTCCAGACAGGGGCACTTTTGATGTCAAAAGTGCCTCAAAACCATCGGCACGCTTCACTCGCTAATAATTTGCAAGGTTCAGCATTAAGGCGTGTAAACTCGCTATATCTTGGTCATGCTGAACTTGTTTCAGCATCTCTATATAGCTCAAACAATACACGCCTTTGCAGTTTGCTTCACCTGCGATTATTGCTCGTTTCAGCTATCGCCGCGTTATTTTAATTTTATTTTTTATCATTTTAATAATTACTGCTTAACGAAACAACAGCAAAACGATTGCTGTCTGAGCGGTTAAGTTATAAGATTCTGAAACAAGTTCAGAATGACATATAGCGAGTTCACTCGTTTCAGGTTGAGTTTAGCAGTAATTAAACGGTCAGTGTCTTTCTTTTTTTTATCCAATATTCTTTTTCTTTTCATCGAAAAAAAAACGGATTGCTAGCTGTGGCTGGAATGGCGGATGTGTTGAGCATTCAATACACAACGACGTTAATCGCACGCAAACAAGTGAAAAAATTTATGTGCGGGCCGCGGGGAAGCATAGTGCCCGCTTAATAAAAACTTCTTCCAAGTAAGAAAAATATACTACCGATAATACTTATTATACAGAAATAAGAGATTTTGCAAATTCTATAGACTGTTCGTTAATCTCTCCGCCTGCAAGCTCTGCCAGTGCCTTAATCCTGTTTTCACCTGTCAGAACATAAACTTCTACTTTTGTTTCGTCACTTTGGGATTTTCTGACGTAGAAGTGCTTATTTGCTTTTGAGGCAATTATAGGCTGGTGTGTGATTAATATAATCTGGTGGTATTTAGAAAGTTCAACTATTTCATCCGCAACGCTTTGTGATGCTTTTCCTGAAATTCCTGTATCAATTTCATCAAAAATTACGGTATTAATATCATCACTCTGCGCAAAAATTGATTTTATTGCAAGCATTACACGGGAAATTTCACCGCCTGATGCAACTTTTGCAAGCGGTTTTAAATCTTCCGAAACATTTGTGGAAATTAAAAATTCAACGTTATCTATACCGTCAGAACTTAACTCTTTTGGTTGTATGGAAATTTCAAATCTTGCTTTGGGAAGCTCTAATTTTTCAAGTTTTTCTTGAATTAGTACGGAAAGAACCTGTGCATAATTTTTCCTGTTTTCGCTTATATCTGTTGCAGTCTGTTCAAGTTCTTTGCGGAGTTTTTCAATTTCAGCTTCCAGCTCTTCAATATTTTGGGTTGAAAATTCTATTGCGTTTAATTCGTTTGAGAGTTTATCAAATGTATCAAGAACAGCTTCGATTGTTCCTCCGTATTTGTGCTTAAGTTTATCGAGAAGATAAAGTCTTTCCTGAATTGTGTTAAGTCTTTCAGTATCGTTATCAAGATTTTGGCTGTAATCCCTTAATTCACTTCCTGTATCTTTTAATCTCTCGAGTGCATCAAGCAAATTACTTTCAAGCTCTTCAAGATTTTTATCCATAGAGGCAGCTTTTGCAATATTCTGTTTAATTTTACCAAGCGCTTCCATAATTGAGCCGTCGTCGCCGTTAATAGCCCAATAAGCAGAACCTGTAAGTTCTTTTAATTTTTCAGCATTTTCAAGCACTTCAAGTTCAGAATTTAATTCTTCATCTTCTGTAGAACTTTTGATATTTGCCTCATCTATTTCATTTATTTGAAATTTTAAAAATTCTATCTGATTTTCAGTCATGTCAGATACGTTTTTTAAACTTTCGAGTTTGGAATACAGATTTTGATACTCTTTAAATTTTTCCTTATATGCATCAAGCTTTGTGCCATAAAATTCTTTTGCATAGTTATCAAGCAAATTAATATGATATTTGGGCTGCATAAAAGCATAAGTCTGGTGCTGTGAGTGAATATCCAGAAAATAAGATTTTAACTGTTTGATGAATTCCTGATTAACAAGAGTTCCATTTATTCTTGAGCGTACACCATTCTGTGTAATTTCTTTTGTTAAAACTATTTCAGAACCGTTATTGTCAACTCCGTTTTCATCAAACAGCTGCGTTAAGTCATGTTTTGTATTTTCTATAACAAGCTCAATAATAGCTTTTTCTCTGTCATGTTTTATGACTTCTTTAGAAACTCTGGGGGCAAAAGCTATGTCAATAGCATTAATAAGAATACTTTTGCCCGCGCCTGTTTCGCCGGTGATGACATTCAATCCGGTGTCAAAATTTGCAGTAAGTTCGTCAATTAAAATATAATCTTTTATCCTGAGCTGTTTTATCATATCTATAGCATAGAACAAGATTATTATTTGGGCAATAGTTAATAAAAATCATTAAGAACTTATTTCCCTCTGACGAAGTCTTTCCAGTATGTTCTGCCTTTTTCTGTCGGATGAGTGTCACTAATTGCATAATATGCACAGGCAAATTGGTTTTCGGAATAGATGTTAAATTTACACTTCGTCAAATCAATTGTACAATTGTAATAATATGTCGTGCATTCCGGATTATTTTTATGGCCTTTGCCCCATGGAATCACATGTCAGTAGTAAATATAAAAACAAAATAATCCATTCCGTATCTGTTAGGCGCTTTTTCACCGTTAATATCTATACAGACTTTAGGACCGTTTTTCCCGTTTGCAGGTGGATCATCAAATGAGATTACTCTCCCTTGGGTGTCCCAAAAGAAACCGCTACTATCACAAACAGACTTGAATTCCATTGCACCGGTGATTGCTTCCCATTTATATGGTGCTGCTCCTATAACATTTCCATCATTGTCTGTCGAATCGAATCTTAAATCGCTGTTCTTTAATACAGTATTGAATTCTTTTGAAAATTCTTTCAATGTATTTTGCGCAGTGTTAGTTGCCGAAAAATCACTGACAGATATGCCGTTATGCACTTGAAAAAGTTTGCTTGCCTGATTTAAATCAGAATACGCTTTTTTAAACTGCGTTTGTAAAACCTTGTATTTGTGATTAGCAATTAAAGAAGGCATGGTCATCGCAGCCACTAGACCTATTATTGCGAGAGTTATAAGAACCTCTGCCAAAGTAAATGCAGCATTCCG
>CALVCJ010000066.1 GCA_944326015.1 Candidatus Gastranaerophilales bacterium | reverse complement strand
ATGTTTCACAAACATTTAAAAATTGTTGAACAGATTATAATAGTTTTTGTATTTGCAGTTATTGTGCCAATGACAATCAGCGGTTTTATCATAAATAATATTAACCAGCAGTCAATGAGATACCAGCTTAGAGAATCTGCTGTTTTAATAGCAAATATGGTGTCTGACGAAATTGATTTTTTCAATAAAACAGTTACAAGCAACCTTGAACAGGCTGTTTTTTCTCTGCAGTATTTCACGACAAGAAAGGCAAAAAATGCTTATCTTGATTCAATTGCAAAAACTCTGCCCGACTGCGAAGATTTGGAATTAGTTGACGAAAAACAGTTAGCTCAAATTGACAAACAGAATACACTTAATAAAAAAGCGACTTTCCCGTTAAAAATATCTGATAATCAATATCTTGTAGCAACTTATAAACTGGATGCGGTTAAAGATGAATTATTCAGATCAATAGCTGACGATAAAAGGCAAATATATGTGTTGACAGGTGATGGAGACTTGATTGCAGAACATAATTATACAGAGGAAGCTTATAAAAAAACAATTTCACTTCTGCCTGACAAATTGAAAAAAGACAAACCGGTAATTTTCGGCGATATAAAAAATCAGCCTCTTGTTTACGTCTCAAAAGTCGACCCTGAAATTACGATTATTGTAAACACAACCGAAAAAGTTACTAAAAAAGCCATTACAAATAATAGTTTAAAAATTATTCTATCCTGTTTATTTGCGACATTTGCAATTATTTTTGTTGTCGGACTGTATACATATTATCTTTATATAAATATAAGGCAGTTGTTTAAAGGGATTATTGCAATTTCAAAAGGTAATTACGAACGCCAGATAAGGCTTTTGACAACAGCATTCACCCCGCACGAAATTATATTTCTTGCGTTTGAATTTAACCGTATGGCAACGGAAATTCACAAATCCTATATCCAGCTAAAGAAAAATAACATAGAACTTAAAGAATTGAATGAATTTCGTTCAAACCTTATTGATACCGTAAGCCATGAACTCAGAACACCTTTGACAAGCATTCAGGGCTACACAACAAGGCTGATGCGTCAGGATATTACAATTGATGAGGACACAAAACAGAAATCTTTGCGGATAATCAAAGAACAGTCGGAACGTTTGAAAAGGCTTATTGATGATTTGTTGACAATTCCTGATATTGAGGGCATGCGTTTGAGAACGAATATTGAACAGGTTTGGCTGCCTGAAATTCTTGAAGAAGCAAAGGTTCTGATTAAAAATAAAAGAGATATGGAAATTGTTTTTAATCTCGGAGAGGATTTCCCGCTTGTACTCGCAGATAAAGGCAGACTGATTCAGGTATTTGTTAATCTTCTTGAAAATGCCGCAAAATATGGGGCAGACGCTTCTAAAATTGTGGTTGATGCAATTGTAAAAAATGATTGTGTAAAAATCTTTGTAAAAAATGACTGCGAAGTTATTCCGCAAAAACAGTTGAAAAAACTTTTCGAAAAATTTGTCCGCCTTGACGACAATACAACAAGAACAACACGCGGCACAGGTCTCGGACTGTTTATTGTTAAAGGACTTGTAGAAGCAATGAATGGCGAAATTGAATTACACAGCGATAAAAATTGCGGTTTTTGTGTTGAAGTAACGTTCAAGTTAGCTAAAGTTTCGGAGAATGTATAAATGGAACGTGCAATCAAATTGGCAAACAGCGCAAAGGGTGAAATTCCTGTCGGAGCGTTGATAGTTAAAGACGGTGAAGTTATAGCAGAAACATTTAACCAGAAAGAAACGTTGAATGATGTAACAGCACACGCGGAAATTCTTGCAATCCGCGAAGCAGAACAAAAATTAGGCCGCTGGCGGTTAGATGACTGCAAAATGTACGTTACTCTAGAACCCTGTCCGATGTGCGCATGGGCAATAGTTTCCGCAAGAATAAAGACTGTTTATTTCGGATCTTATGACCATAACTACGGAGCTTTAGGCTCTGTAATAGATGTTAGAAAACTCGCTAATTCAAAGATGAAAGTTTATGGCGGAATTATGGAAGATGAGTGTGATAAAATATTAAAGGAATATTTCAACAATATGCGCATTATCCATAAAAAATAAGTTTGTATTTATAGTGGGCTATAAATGGAGTGCAGCAACCGCATTTATTTATGAAATTTAATGAAACTGGGAGCTTCCTAATTAAAAAAATCATAAAAATGATAAAATTGCAGAGGATATTTTTTTGTTAAATCTTCCAAAAATTTTACATATTGATTTTGGAGTTCAGTTAGTTTTGCACGGCGGCTGCCTTCAAATTCAAATTTTTTCACGCGAATTGCATATTTGCCGTTTTTTTCCTTTGTGCAGGCAATAAAATAAACAGGCACATCCATCATAAGTGCAAATCTGAATGCTCCAACAGGAAACTCCGCTTCATGCTCTAAAAAGCTAGATGTAAAAACGGTATCGGAATTGTGTGCGGATGTTCTGTCTCCTGCAATAAATATAATCTCGCCATTATTGAGTCTTTCTTTTATATCCATGGATGTTGTCAAATCTATATTTTCAACAGGATAAACATTTATCGGATTATCAGAAGCAATTTCAGATAGAAAATTTTTGAAAATTTTACACTGGTTAATCTCAAGAAACATATTGACTTTTAGCCAGTCAATTTCCGTTCCGGATTTAAAAAATGTTCTCATAGCGTTAATATTTCCAAGATGCGAGCATAATAAACAAACTCCTTTTTTAGCAAAAAAATCTTTGTAGAGTATTTGTTTATCATTTCCGTTGTCAAAATAAATATTTTTAATTCCGAAATTATCCGTATAAATTTCCATTGTATCTATTAAGCTGTAAGAATAGCTCAAAAAATGTTTAAAAGCTTGAATAATACTGTCGTTTCCTGATGCAATTTTTTGAAACTTTTGCGAACATTTCCTAATTTCCGGCGCGCCTAAAAAAGCAAAAAGCGTTACGAAAAACACGATAAATTGAACAGGTTTTCTGCCTGCAATTTTATATATATACCACAGAAGCATAAGCCTTGTATGTCCTGCAGCCTGTTCTTTAACTTCGTACCATTTTAAACTCATTTAATATATTTATTACCTTTGTATTATTTTTTAACAAAATCGGCTGGATTGTTTACTATTATTAATTGATTTCTAATAGTGTATAATCGTGCACTCCGATATTTTCGTGTTTTTTGTGAAGCTTAAACCCTGCTTTTTCAACCATTTCCAGCATACGTTTTTCTGAATACATTTTGCTTTTGCCGTTTGCCATACATGTAAAATAAAGCGATATATGAACAAGCGAATATTGTGCGCCTTCAAAAAACTGTTTGTCCGTAAATGGTTCAAGTATAAAGATTTTTGTATCTCCGGTCATTGAATTTTTAACGTTTGTCAGAATATGAATAACCTGTTCTTCGGAAAAACAGTCAAGAAACTGGCTCATAAAGACAGCTCCTGAAATTTTCGGCATAGGATTTTTCAATACATCAACACCGTAAAATTTTAATCTTTCATTTTTAAGATGTTTTTTGGCTTCTTCGATATTTTCAGGAAGGTCAATCATATTAACAATACAGTTTTTATCAAATTCAAGGCAGGCGCGCTCAAATTTCCCTGTATTTCCGCCGATATCAAAAACCTGAGAAGGATTATTTTCAAAAATAATCTTCAAAACTTCGTCAAAACATCTGTCAGAATATAAATGGTCAAATTCAAACCAGCTTTTTTTCATATCAGAAGGCAAAAAATGGAGCGCATTGTAAATTGTATCGTAATTTCCTATAAATTTTCTGCATCCCAGAGGTTCAGATGCTTCAAAAGAATTCGCAAGCTCAGATGCCCCGAGGTAACATACATCTTTTACAAAATTAAAATTAACTTTTGTCATTTCATTATTCAAAAATGCTGATGCCACAAGAGAATTTACGAATTTTTCTTCTGTTTTTACAACCAGACCGCAGCACAGAGCAACTTCCAGCAAAGTTTCTGCCGCGTATTTTGAAATTTTACAATTTTCAATAATTTCGTCAACGGTTGAGGGATTTTCTTCAAGAAATTCCAAAATCCCGAATTTAAGCATTGCATTAACCGCCTGAAATGTCATAGGTGCAAACGCGATTTTCTGTGCTTCTGCCAGCGCTTTTACCTGCGGTGATATATGTTTTTTTATTCTTCTGTATTTCATTTTTTATCCTCATGTTAGAAGTCAAGAAGCGCAGGAATAAGTTAAGAAGTTATTTACAGTTAATTACCTACCCTCATATCTTCCTATCTTCTTGCCCTCCTGCCTTCCCAATCAATATTACACTAAAAATATACGAGCTTACAAGTCCGAGTGAAAGAACTATTCCGAGCGAACTTATAAGTTTAAATCCTGCAAACCCGAGAAGTGCAAAGGAAAATACCGTTGTCATACAAGACATTAAAACAGCATCAGCTGATTTTTTATTTTCTCCAAATCTGAATACCGAATAATCCAGCCCGAAACCGATTATCAAAAATATTGCAAGCAGATGGAAAAGATTTACGGGACAATTAAAAAGCCCGAGTACTGCAAACACAAATAAAACAGCACAAATTGACGGAGAAATTATTTTTAATGCTGATTTAAAATCATAAATTTTTGCAAGAAGAAGATATAAAAATACAAAAATCGGCAAAAGCAGGCTTAAACATATTATCCTGCATTTTCTCAGCTGCGATGAAATATCTTTTTGGAGTGAAATGACACGCGCGCCGTCAATTGCTTCGCCATCGTAATCATATAAAACCATGATTGACGTATTTTTATCTATCAAAAAATTCTTTTTTAACAAATCAAAATTGTTATTTAGAGTTAAAAATCCCCTGTCATTTTTTTCTTTAATCAGTTTAATTCTCTGTGATGCAGGCAAAAATACCGCATATTCATCCATTTTGTCTTTGTAAAGCTGTTTTCTTAAATACATGTTTGACTTCTGACGTTTTACGGATGGAACGTAACGGCTCAATGATTGATATGTAATATTTTCATTTTCAAGCTTATCAGAAATCGCTTCTTCTTTTTCTAAGATATCTTCAAGATTTTGTCCTTTTACAACCAAAAATGAAAAATTGCTGTCAGTTCCGGCAAGTTGTGCAAAAAGTTTTTCGGCATTAACCAGAAATTTTGGCGGAACGTACATGTTTTTAATGTTGTCGTCAAAACTAATGCGTGAATAGGAAAAGATGAAAACTATACAAACAATTGCAGTTATAATAAACTTGATTGGAGGTTTAATTTTTTTCAATACTGAAACAAAGCGTGCAATCATACTATTTAATTGCCATGACCTCCTGTCATCCTGTCCTGCAATTTTGTTAAATACGGACGGATAAAAAAGAACCACAATAGAATATACCGTAACCAGTCCTGTTATCGTAAATACCGAAATCTGTTTTAAAAGAATAAAATTTGCAAACAAAAGAACAACAAAAGCACCGACAGTTGTTAAAAGACTGACCGAAAGACTTTTAAAAATTTCGTTTAATGCATCTTTGCCTGACTTATTATTACGTAGTGACACAAAATAATGAAGCGAATAATCAACACAAATTCCGATTAGGGTAGTTGAAAATACAAAAGTCAAAATGTGAATATCTTTGAAAATTAAAGATACCATGCTCCACCCTGCAAAAATTCCCGCGCCGATGCTTACGGCAATCGGTATTAAAGGAATAATAGAGCCGAAATAAAAGTACACAAGACATATGATAAAAATAATCGAAAGAATGCTTATCAAATTGATTTCAAAAATAGAATGACTGCTTGCAAAATAAGAGTGCACAGGCGCGCCTGAAAGATAAACATTTGTTCCGTCTTTTGAAAATTCTTTTTGTATGGATGTGAGTTTTTCCACTTCATCATTCAAAACAGAAGGCGACAAAGCAATTTCGCTGTCAACATTCAGCATAATCAGGCTGTAATATTTTTCGTTAAATTCAATAGGGGTAAAATTTGATACCTCTTTGTTATCGGAAAGCTCCATTACAAAATCAGTCAACAGCAGAAAAGGATCTTCTTCAATCGAGCCTATCGGCGGCATTATAGGATTATATAAAGCTTCAAGTCCTTTTTCTTCGACAACATCGTACTGTTTGTTTATTAAAAGTCTCCGCATCTGTGCTGAAAGCAGGTTGTTATGGTGTTTTTCATAATCCGATAAAACTCCTGCAATATCTACATCAGAGGTATAAAAAGCATTTTTATCGAGTTTTGCATAGATAGTTTTTGCAATTTCTTCCGATTTTTCCGGGCTTTCATTCTCGACTATAACATTTACCCTTGCGGAAAATTTACTGCTCAATTCTACAAGAATATTATCTTCTGTCGAGGAAAAGACTGCTTTCAAAATATTTGTTTCTGTATTTGCAGGTCTCAAAAACACCAGAACTCCGAGAGTTACAAGTATTAAGACAAAAAATATTCTAATAATATTAATTAATTTGTTATGCATTTAAAAGAAATATCCGTAATTCCGTTTTTTACCGTATCAATTTTGATATTATCAATATCATTTTTTCCTTTAATAATAATATTATTCAGCTGTGAAGCAACAGCAGACCCCTTTTTAGGTTTCAGACCGACAATCCATTTTTCATTTTCGTTTTTGTAATACAGATTAAAATTTTTATCAAGATAAGCGTAATTTTTATTTGAAATAGCAACAATAACATCGTTCATCTGCCTGTTTTGGGAAGACGTATAAGAAACGGTTGATTTAATCGGGTATAAAGTTTCAAAAATTGCGCCTTTATCTTTTATAAATTTAAAATTTCCGCCTGATTTTAAAACAGCTGAGCCGATGAATTTTTCTTGCTCAAATTTACATGATGCGTCTTTTAATTCCGGCATCAATTTAGAAATTTCTCTGCTTGTCGAAGGATGTGCAAAAATATCATCCGATGCAAAACAAAAATTTAAACCTGCTAAAATTAAAATTGTCAGAATTAAAAATTTACGCATACTCCTCCAGTTTTTCAATGAATTTTTTCGGCGCGCTGTAAATACTTTCCCCTGTTTTTGCATCAATACACATCTGCATGCTTTTTGCTTTAAAAAGTTTTTCGCCTGTTTCATTATCAAAAATTTCGTATTTTATATACAAAGCAGGTTCATATTCGGTTATTTCGCTCACAATTCTGAGTTTTTGTCCGAATTTTGCAGATTTTATATATTTCAGCTCCATTGTAGCAATCGGATAAGCAATATCTTCATTCATCATATCCAAATAAGTATATCCGACTTTAGAAAGCAAATCACATCTTGCAATCTCAAGATATTTGATGTAATTTCCGTGCCATACAATCTTCATTAAGTCAGCGTCATAGAAAGGCACATCCAGTATCATTTCTGCCGAAATCTTTTTCATAACATTATTATAAAACAAAAGTGCCGGAAGAAAAAATTTTGTCACCTTTTGTAAATTTATAATCAATTGAAGTTTCTGATTTTTTAAGACACAGGCTCACTTTTTCATCGGGTTTTATTACAGATGAGAATTTAACCTTTTTAACTTTTTGCGGTACAAAGTCGAGATTAAACGCATCTTTAATAAATTCTTTTACAAAAAACAGCTGCACAACACCGGGCAAAATCGGAAACTCAGGAAAATGCCCTTTAAAAAAATTGCTTTTCTGCGGGAAAATTAAATCAAACCGCGCATCTGTGCTGTTTATTGAAAAATCAATTACATCAGGATAAGTCAGATTTGTATTAAAAATTTCTTTAACTCTTTTTCCGTTAATTTTTCCCCGTTCATTCACCGGCAGTTCAAACAAAAACCGCCATTTCTTGCAGCGTGCCGCTGCACCCGCCATATTAGATTTTATAGTTTTTACAAGTTCAAGTTTTCCGTTTTTTTCTAAAATTTGTCTACCTTTTTCATTCAATACAACTGCCGCACAAAGTTTGTCATTCAACTTCAGGCAATATGATTTTTCAATCAGTTCGTTTGAATTCAAAATATTTTCTACCGCATCAAGAAAAATTCGTTTTTCCTGTATTTTTACAATTCTGTCATTGCGGCCTTTTACCCTGAAACCGTCCTCAAAAATTTCAAGCTCATCATCTAAAACAATTTCAGGCTCGTCAAAATATTCTGATTTTACTGTAATTTTATCGCCTTCAATTTCCATAGAAACGTTGTCAAAAGTTTTTAAAAGACTTTTATGTGATTGTCTGTATGCAATTACACCGGCTTCCGAGCTTCCGTAAATTTCGGTGACACCTTGAGATATTTCTTCAAGATATTCAAAAACACTGTCATCAAGTGCTGCTCCGGCGCTAAATATCATAAGAGGTTTATTTTTAAATTTAAATCCATATTTTGCAAGTTTTTCAAGAAAAGACGGGGTTGAGACAAAAATAAATTTTTCGTAATCTTTTATATCTTCGGTGTAAAAAATTCTTTCTTTATCAACCCTGCACCCTGCGGCTTGCGCAAGCATAACGGTAAATGTCATACCGTACATGTGTTCAGAGCTTACGGTTGATAATATAACCGTATCAGGCGGAAATTTAAAAAAGTCAGCCATATCATGGGCTTCTGCAATAAGCGCTTCATAACTTTTTTTAACAGTTTTTGGTATCCCGCTTGAACCTGATGTTTTGAATATGAAACTTTTTTTACTGCTTTGCATGTTTTTTGTGCCTTGCTCTCATAATAACTCTTACAATATATTCTACCCCGAACATTACCCCGAGCGCAATATATGAAATACATGCATTATATAATGCCCACACTTTTGCTGACATAAAAACGGTTGCTATTGATATTGAAAGATTTATAAACAAAAAAACGCACCAGACATAAGTCAAATTCCGCGTGTAATTTCTTGTAAAATCATCGAGAACACCGCCTTCCATTTTTTTTGCAATTTTCTGAATAACCGTTTCCCTGCAAAACAGAGATGCAAAAAATACACAGAAAATAAATGAATTTACAATAACAGGATAAAATTTCAGAACATAAATCTTGCTGAAATGGAAAAGCAAAACAATACACAAAGTGCCCAAAAACGGTAATAAAGGTTTAAATTTTTTTATGTAAACGGCTTGCCCTCCTGACATCTTGCCTTCCGTTCGCTATTTAAACCAGTTTTTCAACAGCAGTAACTACATCGTCAAGCGTTTTTATCTGTTTAAAATTTTCAGGCGGGATTTTTTGTCCTGTGAATTCCTGCAATTTCACGGCCAGATCAACGGCATCAATGCTGTCAAGCTCAAGATCTTCAAAAAGATTGGCATCGGGCACAAGTTTTTCTGGCTCGATTTCAAAATCGTCGGCCAGAATACTTTTTAATTTATCAAAAATTTGTTCTCTTGAGTATTTTGCCACTTTGTCAATCCTTTTATTTTTTACCAGAGCCATTACAGCTTCTAATATAATCAGCTATAGTCTTAACAGAGTAAAAATGTTTTTTATTTTCTTCTTTGTCCTCGCTCAAATCAATATGGTATTTTTTCTTTAATGCCATACCGAGTTCCAGAGCATCAATGCTGTCTAAGCCGAGTCCGCTTATGAATAACGGCTCGTCATCTTTAATATCACCGGTTGTTATGTCCTCTAATTCAAGCGATTCAATGATTAAATTTTTAATTTCTTTTTCCAAACACATCTTAATTCACCTAATTATATTTATAACTTAATTGACGCTTAAAGTCAAATTTTATATAAGACGAACATATTAAAGATAAATTCCTCTCTTGAGGACAGGGGGAATACAGAAGATAAGAGGGTAAGCCTTTTAACGGAAATAACCTAACTTCCTACCCTCATACCTTCCATAATGGTCGGATTGTTTACATCGTTTACGAGTTTACGAGTGTTACGTCATCCCGAACTAGTTTCGGGATCTCATAAGATACCAAAACTTATTAGACAAACGTTTTTACACATAATTAGTGTAAACTTGTGTATAAATCCTCAATTTATCATATTGCAAAAATTTGAAAATAGGTTATAATAATATGTATAAGGAATGAAAGAATAATAAAATACAGCAGACTCTCAAATATGAGAGCCGGTGTTCTGTATTGGGAAAGGGATAACTTTATGAGGAAAATTTTTGGATCTGCCAGAACACATTCAGGTTTCACATTAGCTGAAATGATGGTAGTCATGTTAATATTAAGTATAGTATTGGCAGCCATGGCGCCTG
>CALVCJ010000065.1 GCA_944326015.1 Candidatus Gastranaerophilales bacterium | reverse complement strand
GCGCAGGAAAAACGTATCAATGAATTAGAAAAACGTATTCAAAAACTTGAGGCTAAAATAAAATAATCTTTTGATCTCATAATACAAAATAAGTTTTTTCATTCCTTCTCCCGCAAATTTTTTTTGAGCGGGAGTTTTTTTTGAAGAAATCGTAACATTTGCGCAATTCCCTGATATATGCTATAATCCTGTTAAGAAACGGAGATGCTATGGATTTAATGCACATATTTACGGATATCCCTATACTAATCGTAATTTTTACTTTTTTTCTATCTATTATTTACTGTTTTAAAAATTATATATATATCCGAAATAATCTCAGGGTTTTACTCGGTTTTATCCAAAGATTTAAAAAAACAGATTTGAATTTCCGCTTTAAAGAAATTGATGAATGGATGTCGTTAAACCCTTATGTTTCTGCTTGCTGGCTGGAATTTAAAAATACTCTCGTGTTTTCCGAATCTATAGCTCTGAAAGGTAAAAACAATGATTTAACTTATAAAGAAGTTTCTTCAACTGTGCAAAATATTCAGACAACAGTTGACCCTTTGTACTTTTTTAATGAAGAAACTTTGATTACTTCTAAATTTAACAATAAATTTTTGCAGTCAGTACCAACAATATTAACCGGTTTCGGACCTTTGTTCACTTTCTTAAATATTGCAATTGCTTTCGGTAAAATAGATTTTTCATCACAGGAAAAAACAATTTCATCCGTTGCAGGTCTTATGTCAAGTATGCAGACTGCTGCTCTTGTATCAGTTATTGCAGTAGGTTCATCGCTTTTATTTTTGATGTTTGAGAGAATAAGCTTTCAGCTTTTATGTAAAAACCCGCTTTCTATGTGTGAAGATATAATGGGTAAACTTTTTGACAATATATCTTCGGAAAAGTTTTTGCTTGAACTTTTAAAGGAAACAAAAATTCAAAACAACTCCATTTCCAATCTGATAGTTTCGCTCCCGCAGCACTTTAAAGCTGCACTTGATTCCAGCGTTGCAAGCAATCTTGTTCCTTATCTTGAAAATCTGATTTTCGGACTTAATCAGGTGAATAAAAGTATGAAGGATGTTGCAAAAAGTGCCGCATCTAAAGCCGATGATGTTGACGATTTATTTTAGAGGGTTTGTTGCATGGCTATAAGGATGAAAAAAATAAGGCACGAAGATGGAGATAATAATATCTTCTGGACTACAATGGCAGATTTGCTTTTAGGGCTGGCTATTATTTTCATGACATTGTTTGTTCTTGCTATGACAGGGTTTACGCAGCAGACGCTTGAACAGAAAAAGCAGCAGATTGAGGTTAATAAAGAGTTAATTGAAAATCTTAAAAAAGCTAATATTGAAGCTCAGGTTGATCCAATGACAGGTGATATTAAAATTTCCGACCTTGAACTTTTTGAGTTGAACAGCTACAATCTTTCTGCAAAAGGTAAAGCTTATTTAGATAAGCTTATACCGATTTATATAAATACTATTTTCTCTAAAAAAGAACTTATTAACGAAATTGAAAATATTATTATACAGGGACATACTGACAGCCAGTCGTTTGCTGGTGTGAATAGTCCTGATGAACAGTATATGAAAAATATGTCACTGAGCCTTCAGCGTGCAAATTCCGTTGCGGATTATATATTCCATACAAAGTACGATAAACAGTATAATGATAAATTAAAAAAAATCCTCGTTGTTGAAGGCAAAAGCTTTTCTGAACCTGTTTTAATGAACGGTAAAGAGGATTACAATAAGAGCAGACGTGTTGAAATGCGTTTAAAAGTTAAAAAACTTGATATAACAGAAGTCCTTTTCCATGGAGTGCAATTTTTAGATGATAAATGAAAATTTGATACTTGAAACTATAAATATGATAAAACTGTATAACCTTGATATCCGAACTGTTACGATGGCAATCAGCCTGCGTGATTGCTGCAGTAGTGATGTCAATGTTGTTTGCGATAACATTTATAATAAAATAACTCATTACGCAAAAAACCTTGTAGAATATGCTAATGAGTTTGAAAATGACTATTCAATCCCTATAGTTAACAAAAGGATTTCAATAACTCCAATTTCTCTTGTCGGTGAGTCTTGTAAAAATCCTGATTATGTGAAAATTGCCAAAACTCTTGAAAAAGCTGCAAAAGATGTCGGGGTTAATTTTATCGGAGGTTTTTCGGCTGTGGTTGAGAAAGGAATGACAAAAGGTGACAAACTTCTGATAGAGAGTATTCCAGAAGCTCTTTCTCAAACCGAAAGACTCTGTTCTTCCGTTAATGTGGCATCTTCAAAAGCGGGGATTAATATGGACGCTGTATTGAAAATGTCGGAAATAATAAAGAAATCCGCTGAATTAACCGCTGATAAAGACGGAATAGGCGCTGCAAAACTGGTTGTCTTTTGTAATTCTCCAGGAGATAATCCATTCATGGCAGGAGCTTTTTGCGGGTTTGGCGAGCCGGAATGTGCTTTAAATATTGGTGTATCAGGCCCCGGAGTTGTAAGAGCCGCGATTGAAGCACTTGATAAAAATGCTGATATGAGTGAACTTGCTAATAAAATTAAACAAATCGCCTATAAAATAACTTCAACAGGCGAACTTGTAGGAAGAAAACTCGCGGCAAAACTCGGCATTCCTTTCGGTGTAATTGATTTGTCGCTGGCTCCGACACCTGCTGTGGGTGATAGTGTTGCAGGTATTTTTCAGGCAATGGGACTTGAACATGCTGGTGCACATGGTACAACTGCGGCACTTGCAATGCTTAATGATGCTGTTAAAAAGGGCGGTATAATGGCAAGTTCACATGTTGGCGGACTTTCAGGAGCCTTTATCCCTGTTTCTGAAGATGCAGGAATGATTGAAGCTGCTTCTAAAGGTTATTTAACATTTGATAAATTGGAAGCAATGACATCTGTTTGCTCTGTCGGACTTGATATGATAGCTATACCCGGTGATACACCGGTTTCTACAATTGCAGGGATTATCGCGGACGAGATGGCTATTGGAATGATTAATAAAAAGACAACAGCTGTTAGAATTATTCCGGTTGTGGGAAAGAATATAGGAGAAGAAGTTATATATGGAGGCTTATTGGGAAAAGCTCCAATAATGCCAGTCAGTAAACTTAATTCCGGGAATTTTGTCATCAGAGGCGGCAGAATTCCGGCACCGATTCACAGCTTGAATAATTAGAAAGATGAAATATAAATTTAAAGTACGGAGAAAAATATGGCAGAATCTATAAGGGTATTTGAAAACAGTTTGAGAGAATATTTGATAAACATTCAGTCTGATGCTTATAATACTCAGAACAAAATTCAATACAAATACAATAATTTAAAGGTCTATATGGAACCTAAAAAGAGTTCTGTTCCTCATTTTTGGGTTTCGGTAAATATTTCTGCAGCCTGTTATGGGATTGATCCTTTAGAAAAACTCGACGGAAGTATGGGCTCTGATGAGAGGTTTGTTTTAATGTGGGCTGGTCGTCCTAATATTAACGGAGAATTGAAAAAACACTGGGTTTACCTTACTAAGTCTACTGAAGTTTTGAACCAGCAGGTTCGAAATGAAAAGAAAACTCAGGAAAATCTCGAAATTTCAAAAGCAGAAATGCGTGAAGCTGCCGAATCAGTTACCGGAGCCGGCGTAAAAAGAAAACTTAGAGCATTTGAAGCAAGATTGAGAAAGAAGAGGGCGCATGGTAAAATCTCTAAATGAATTGGCAGGTGAATTAAAGACATTAATTGTTGATTTACAATCTGATGCCCACAACAAAGGTAACCTGAGAATGGAACGGTATAATAATTTGAAATTACAAATGGAACCTACCAGAAATTCAAGTCCTCATGTTGTTGTTGTTCTTGCAATGTCTAATGCAGAATTTGATATTAGCACCGGGCAGAGAATAAGCGGCGGACTCGGTCCAGATGAAAGATATGTATTGAGATGGTTTAATAAGACCGGCACACTTGCAGCTTTGCAAGAAACCTGGGATTATGTAAAGAAAAACGGCGATAGAGATTAAAAATCTTGGTTTATTTCACTAGTAATCATAGATTTTGAACGTAATTTTCTATGATATGTTATTGCAAACCTGTGAGCTTCATCTCTTATTCTCTGAAATAAGAAAAGCGAGCTGGAGTTTCGCGGTAATATAACAGGTTTTGACTGTTTGGGAAGGAATACTTCTTCATGTTTTTTTGCAAGGCTCACAACATCAATTCCTGTTATACCCAATTCTTCTATGATTTCCATAACGCTTGAAAGCTGGCCTTTACCTCCGTCTATAATCATTAAATCCGGTTTTGCCCATTTTTCTTCTCCCAGGTGCGACAATCTGCGGGTTAAGACTTCTTTCATAGAAAGAAAGTCATCAGGTTTTCCTTCTGTGATTTTTACTTTAAACTTTCTGTATTCTGATTTTTTAGGAACGCCATTTATGAATGTTACCATTGAGGCAACAGTATTTGTCCCTTGAATATGCGAAATATCATAACATTCCATTCTGTATGGAAAATTTTTGAGCTGTAATTTTTCAGCCAGATATGAGCCGATTTCATTGAAATCATCTCTGATTTTAGACATTTTGGAAATTTTTGCGTTATCGAGAACTACTTTTGCGTTTTTATCGGCAAGCATTTGAAGTTCTTTACCCTGAGCTGATTTACCGTAGCTTATTTTGATTTTTTTACCGGAAAGAATTTCAAGCCATTCCTCGTAAAGTGCTTTTTCTCCGACTGCTTCAAGCTCATTGGAAACAATTTTATCAGGGAATTCAAGTTTGAGTGTGGAGTAATATTCTTTAAAGAAGGTCGCAAAAAATTCTGTTCTGTCATCCTCTTCAACTTCATAAACAAAATCTTTTTTATCAATAAGGCGCCCCTCTCTTATCATAAGAATTACTATTGCAAAAATTCCGTCATCTGCCATTAAAGAGATTACATCTTCGTTAAGTTTTGTATTTTCATAAACGACTTTTTGTTTTTCAAGTGTTTTGGCAAGATCGTTGTAGCTGTCGCGGAGTTTTGCGGCTTTTTCAAATTGAAGGGAATCAGAATATTTTTGCATTTGTTCTTTAATCTGGTTCATCAGTTCTGATTGCTTGCCTGACAAAAACAGTTCTGCCTGTTTAACGATTGCCTTGTACTCGTCGGGTGTTACCATATTCTGGCATGGAGCCATACATCTTCCTATGTGGTAATAAAGGCAGGGTCGGTCTTTAAATTTAGGTGATTTGCATTGTTTCAGGGGAAAAATTTTTTTAAGAAAATCCAGAGTTGCATGCATCGCTCTAATATCTGTGTAAGGGCCATAATAACGACCTTTTTCCGGATTCATATTTTTTTTTCGCACTATGGTAATTCTCGGGAAATCTTCGTCGGTTATTAAAAAATATGGATATTTTTTATCATCTTTCAGCAGTACATTATATTTTGGTTTGTATTTTTTAATTAAATGGCTTTCTAAGATAAGGGCTTCGACTTCTGTATTTGTAATAATATATTCAAGACGCTCAATCTGTGGCACAAGAATGTTAAGTTTTACGCTGTCATGTTTCCTGTTAAAATAACTTAACACGCGTCTTTTTAAAATTTTAGCTTTGCCGACATAGATGACTTCTCCGTCTTTGTTATAATAAATATAACATCCGGGAAGTGATGGCAGAAGTTTTAAAGTTTGTTTTAATCCATCGTTCATTAATCTTATTATAGCATGTATAATTACTTTTATTATTGAAAAAAGTTATTATATAATTTATAATTAACTAGTATGATAATGGGATTAAGAAAATTTATATTACTAATAACATTTTTTGCTCTATCTTCTTGCTGTATTAATGCGGATGAACATCGGCCAAAATGGAAGGATTTTTGTCCTAAGGGTTTAGAGAATGCTGAGTATAAAGAGATTCAATGGTTTTGGCCTGAGGGAACAAAATCGACACAGGCTATTTATAATTACTGGGCAGTCCGAAGAGAAGAGTTTGAAAAGGGGCTTGCTGATTGCGACTCTTTGCAAGGTGGTTTGAACAACAGCTGCTATAATGATTTAAAAAGGCGACAGGTTTTTGTTACTGAACAATATAATAAAGATATTAAGCAAAAACAAATAAGCAATCAAATTTGGCGAGATGCTCATGACAAAGGTTCAAGCCCGATTATGATTAACATTTTTCAGCGCTAATTCCCTGCTCTTATTTTAAAATCGTAGCGACCTGATCGGTTATGTCATCACCGCCGAACAGTACGGTATTTTTAGGTAATACCATATTGTAGTTCATCGAACGCGCTTTTTCTACAACGGCTGTTTTAATCTTACTGTCAATTGCAGTTAATTTATCATTATAAGATTTATCAAGTGCTAATTTTTCTTTGTTAATTTCGTTTCTGTATTTTTCTTCTAACTGTGAAATTTTTGCAGGATCTTTTTCTTTTGAAATTTCTGTTCTTGCTTTTTCAATTGTGGCCTCCATATTTTGCATTTGTTTTTGCTGGTCAAGTTTTAGAGCTGTAATTTCTTTGGAATTTGCAACAATTTGCTGAATATCAACAACAGCAATCCTGTATTCCGGATTTGTATTGGAAACAGCAATACTGTTGATTGAATATCCTGCAACAAATGAACCTATTACGATAAGTGTGGCTAATATTTTTTTCTTCATAAGTAAATCCTTTCATTTTTTTTTAAGATTAAATTGAATTATAAAATTTTTAATTGGTTACTTGGATAAATTTCATGTTTTTTGTATTATTTGTGTATAGATATTCCGTTTTCGGAAATGAAAAAAAGGAGAGAAAATATGAAAAAATCTATTAACGATTTAGGTGACGTAAAAGGCAAACGCGCTCTTGTAAGAGTTGACGTTAACGTACCTTTAGATGAAAACCACAATGTAACAGATGACACAAGAATTCAGGCAATTGTTCCGACTATCAGAGCATTGCAGCAAAAGGGAGCTAAAATTATTCTTATGGCTCATCTTGGCAGACCGAAAGGCGAATGGAAAACTGAATTCACACTTGAACCTGTTGCAAAATATATGTCAAAAGTTCTCGGCGAAGATGTTTTATTCGTCAAATCACCTGTCGGCGAAGGCGCTGATAAAGAATTAGCTGACTTGAAAGACGGTCAGGTTGCTTTATTGGAAAATATCCGTTTCTATAAGGCAGAAGAAGCAAAAGATGATGATATGACCTTTGCGGAAGAACTTGCAAAACTTGGCGATTTCTATGTAAACGATGCTTTTGGCGCAGCTCACAGAAAACACACTTCAACTGCTAAAGTTGCTCATATTTTGAAACCTGCTGTTGCAGGTTTGTTGATGGAAAAAGAAATCAGATGCTTATCTCAGGCTCTTGATAATCCTACAAGACCATTTACTGCAGTTGTCGGCGGAGCTAAAGTTTCTTCTAAAATCGGCGTTCTGGAAAATTTAATTGACAAAGTTGACAACTTAATTATCGGTGGCGGTATGGCTTATACATTCGTAAAAGCTAACGGCGGTAAAATCGGTAATTCTATCTGTGAAGACGATCAGATGGAAGTTGCAAAAGCTATTGAAAAGAAAGCTGCTGATAAAGGTGTTAAAATTGTTATGGCAACAGATGTTCTTGCTGCTGATGATTTCTCAGGAAATGGTACTAACAAAGTTGTTCCTATCAATGAAATCCCTGACGGATTTGAAGGTGTGGATGCAGGTCCTGAAAGCCAGAAAGCATTTGCAGATGTTATCAAAAATTCTAAAACAATTTTGATGAATGGTCCTGTCGGTGCATTTGAAAATCCGAAATTTGCAGAAGGTACAAAAGCTGTATTACAGGCAATTGTTGATGCAACAAAAAACGGTGCTGTATCAGTAATCGGCGGCGGTGATTCTGTATCAGCTGCTAAAAAATACTTTAAAGCAGAAGATTTTACTCACGTTTCAACAGGCGGCGGTGCTTCTCTTGAATTTATTGAAGGAAAAGTATTACCGGGTGTTGCAGCGTTAGACGAAAAATAATCATAAAAAACATATCAAAAAGCTCTCTGTTTCACCAGGGAGCTTTTTTGTGTTAAAATTAAAATACAAAAAGAGGGCATTATGAAAAATATTTTAATAACTGGCGGAGCAGGTTTTATAGGGTCGCATTTGTGCGACAAGCTTCTAGATGATGGCAATCATGTTATCTGCCTTGACAACTTTTTTACAGGATCAAGAAAAAATATTGAACACTTAATGGATAACAGGGAATTTGAACTAATCAGGCATGATATTATTGAGCCGATTATTCTTGAAGTAGACCAGATTTATAATTTAGCCTGCCCGGCAAGCCCTATTCATTATCAGTATAATGCTATTAAAACTATAAAAACTAATGTTCTCGGTGTTACAAATATGCTTGACCTTGCGGATGAAACAAAAGCAAGAATTTTACAGGCATCTACCAGTGAAGTTTATGGCGACCCGACTGTTCATCCGCAAAAAGAGGATTACCGGGGAAATGTTAACCCCATAGGATTGAGAAGCTGTTATGATGAAGGCAAACGTGTTGCAGAAGCCTTAATGATGGATTACCACAGGCAGCATAATGTTGATATTAGAATTATCAGAATATTTAATACATACGGCCCGCGTATGGCACAAAATGACGGGCGCGTGGTGTCGAATTTTATAATTCAGGCTTTGAAAAATGAAGATATAACTATTTACGGCGACGGTTCACAGACACGTTCTTTCTGTTATGTGGATGATCTGGTACGCGGTATGATTACGTTGATGAATACGGAAAACTTTATGGGACCTGTAAATGTTGGAAACGACGGAGAATATACGATTTTAGAGCTTGCAAAAATGATTATAGAACTTTCAAATTCTAATTCTAAAATTATCTTTAAGCCTCTGCCTTCTGATGATCCGGCTCAGCGCCGTCCTGATTTAACTCTTGCTAAAGAAAAATTGGGCTATGAGCCTACTGTTCATGTTCGTGACGGGCTGCTGAAAACTATTGAATATTTCAGAAACGTCTTGTAATTCTTTATCTTTGATTTATACCGTCTTTTATTTTTTATTCAAGTTGATAAACGGTATTGAGTTGCCCATCATATATTCCGGGAGTTTACCATCCCATTTTTGTACAGCTTCGTATTCTACAAGCGCTTTGTTTTGTGAAAGTGCGTGTGCTCTGATAGACATTGATTTGGCTTCTGCTTCGGCAGAAATTAATTGTTGCTTGGCTTCTTCCTGAATTTGAACGGTTTTGTTTTTAGCCCTTAAAGCTTCTTGTTCTGCAGTAACTTTACTTTCGATAGCTTTTTCAAAGACACCGGAGTATGCTATTGCAGTCATCTGAAAATCGGTTACGTTAATATATTTTGGAGTAAGGTGATTTTGGAGTTTAATCAGGATTTCCTGAGTTGCTTTTTCTCTGTTTGCAACCAAATCTTGAGCGTTCCATTTTCCTATAACATCTTTTATTGTTCCTTCCACAACCGGAGTAACAATCGTATCAAGATAATTCATTCCCACTTCTCTATACATTTTGTGAGCATTTTCGGGTTGCAGGTTGTAGTTAAGAACGTAAGTTATTTTTGCCTGTTGAATATCTTTTGTATAAACGGAAGTTTCAATATAATTTTTCTGAGTTTTTACGTCCATATTTTTAATTGAAGAAATAAATGGGGTTACAAAGTGAATGCCTTCTATATAGCTTGTCGGTGATACTTTACCAAGTGTAACTTTTACTCCTCGTTCTCCAACTCCTACAATTGCGATCGGATTAAAAAATGCAATAAAAACTATTAACAGAGTTATAATAATAACCGGAGCAATAAATTTGTTTTCTTCTGAAAATTTGGTAAAATCCACTTCTTTTTTATTTGCCATATTTCCTCCTATTCAATTCCCGCAAGCGAAAGTGCTGCGTAAAGTATTATAATAACAAGTGCAAAAATGCCGTAACAATTTGCAATCAGTTTCCCATGAGTTTTGTAAAGATTTTTTTTCATAATCAAACTCAAAAGCATTATTATCAAATTTGTAAAAATTACAAATGCAAGAAGCAAAAATAAAATTCTTAAAGGCATAAAATTCTCCTATTTTCGTTAATTTTAGAATATATTTGATTATTAAAAATCATCTTTATGCTTGAGTTTTTAAAATCAAATTTTTATATTAAAATAATATTGGAAAAGAAAGGAGAGTTTATTATGTGGGAAAAGGATATTAACATTAACGAA
>CALVCJ010000064.1 GCA_944326015.1 Candidatus Gastranaerophilales bacterium | reverse complement strand
AATTTAGGTGCAGGTCGTGTTGTTCATCAGGATTTGTCAAGAATTAACAGAGCAATTAAAGACGGATCATTTTTCAAAAATGAACGATTCTTAATGGCAATGAACCATGCTAAAGAAAATAATTCAGCTCTTCATATTTTCGGGCTTGTTTCAACAGGCGGAGTTCATTCATCATTAGATCACCTTTTAGCATTGATTAAAATGGCTGCAGAGAATGGACTAAAACGTGTCTATGTTCATGCATTTTTAGATGGGAGAGACACTCCTCCGCAAAGTGCCTGCACATTTATTCAGCCTGTGGAAGATGAATTGAAAAAATATGGTCTTCCTCCGGTTGCAACTATTATAGGCCGTTACTATATTATGGATAGAGACAATCGCTGGGATAGAGTTGAAAAAGGTTATAACGCATTGTTATTCGGTGAAGGCGAAAAAGCTTCTACAGCATGCGAAGGCGTAAAAGCATCTTATGCAAGAGGTGATAATGATGAATTTGTACTTCCGACCGTTATAGGCGGTGAAGAATCAAGAATTCATGACAATGATTCTATTATCTTTATTAATTTTAGACCTGACAGGGCAAGAGAAATTTCTAAAGCTTTGAATTTCAAAGATTTTGACGGCTTTGAAAGAAAGAAAGTTCTTAAAAATCTTTGTTATATAACAATGACAAGTTACAATGAAGATTTTACATTCCCTGTTGCTTTCCCGAAAGAACATCTTGTAAATATACTGGGCGATGTCCTGGAATCAAACGGTGTAAAACAGTTCAGAACTGCTGAAACTGAAAAATATGCTCATGTTACATTTTTCTTTAACGGCGGAATTGATGAACCTCAAGCCCATGAAACAAGAGTTCTTGTTCCTTCTCCAAAAGTTGCAACATACGATTTGCAGCCTGAGATGAGTGCACCTGAAGTTTGCGAAAATGTTTTAAAAGCAATTGAAAACCCGGAATACGGATTTATATTAGTAAACTTTGCAAATCCTGATATGGTTGGTCATACAGGCGTTTTAGAGGCTGCAGAAAAAGCCTGCCACACAGTTGATGAGTGTGTCGGTAAAATTGCTGATGCCTGCATTAAAAATAATATAATTATGTTATTAACTGCTGATCACGGCAATTCTGAAGTTATGGTTAACCCTGATACCGGCAAACCTCAGACTGCGCATACAACAAATAAAGTTCCGTTTGTGCTTATTAATGCTCCAAAAGATATGAAACTGAAAGATGACGGCGCTTTATGCAATGTTGCTCCTACAGTTCTTGAATTGATGGGAATTCAAAAGCCTGTTGAAATGGACTGTGATTCATTGATTAAGTAAATTTATTTAAAAGATGCCGTATTCTAGCGGCATCTTTTTTACAAGTAAAATTAGGATAATTATGGCTGATAATAAAGTTTTGGATATTGATTTTTCGTTTAAAAAGAATAACGTAGATGAATTGTTTTTTAATTTGTCTGAAAATCCTGACGGATTTAAGAATAAGGATTTCCGTTATACTTTGAGTTTGGTTTATCAGACCGTAGAAGATGAGTTTGCAGGTGTATTTTTGAGTCCGAATGCTCCGACGAGAAACACTAATTTTTATCTTGTAAATAATAATGACAAATTATCATTTTTCGTTACTCCAACGAACAATTTTCAGTATTATCTTAAATCTAAAGGTTCTTTGTTCCGTTTTAAATCAGAAGTTATGGATGACAAAGTCGGTTATGCGATGAGTCTTGATCTTGTTATGGATTATTTCGGCGGTTTTGGTAATGTTGTTGATCTTGAATCTTTGACTCCAACTTTTATTTACCTTAATAAGCTTACTTATTTTGTTATGAAGCTTATTGAAAAACTTTATTTTATTCCGACAATTAAAAAACACGGTACAATGTTTAGAATTGTTTATGAGCCGATAGTCAATTCGCAGCAGCTGGCAAGAATTATAAACCAGTTTGAAGAAAACATTCCGGATGATTTATTTATTAAAGGAGATAAGCCGAAAAATTTTATAAATGACTTTATCTATAACTATTTGAATTACGTGCTTTATAAATTCTTGAATATTAAAGCTTATAAGTTTAAAGATGTAAAATCCGGTACTTATATGATAAAAGATCTTGAACAGCGCGCTGTTATGAAAGGTCATGATATTGCAGAAAGCCTTTCCCAGTGGTTTGATGAGCTGTATCTCGGCAAATATGATGTTATACCGTTTTTTAAAATAGATAAACTTGAAAATGAAGAAATTTTCAGACTGAAAGTCCATATTAAAAACAGAAAAACTGACGAAGATGTATTGATTGACAGACTTTACACTGATGAAGAGGTTTTCGGCGCAAATTCATCGGACATTGCAAGAATTGTTGAAAAACAATTAAATTATGCAACAAGGTATATGCCTGAACTTGAAGAATTGTTTGAAGATGAAGACAAATTAGCGCTTGATTTGGACTTAAATCAGGTTTATAAAATAATAACCCAGACTGCATATTATCTTCAAAAAGCACAGATTGAAGTTATACTGCCAAAGGAATTGACAAATATTGTTGTTCCGCGCGCATCAATTAATGCAAAAGTTAAAACATCGCGTTCAAAAGAGCTTTCAGATATTTTTAACAATACATCTTCTTCCAAAATTTCATTAGACGACATTCTTGATTTTTCTTATGAAATAGCAATTGGAAATGAAAAGCTTTCAATAGAAGAATTTAATAAACTTGTTGAAGGGCAGAACGGGCTTATCAAATATAAGAATAAGTATGTTCTTGTTGATAAAGAGGATACTAAAAAGATTTTTGAACAGATCGCAAAATCAAACTTGAAATCGCTTTCAAGAATGGAATTAATCCATGCGTCCATGTCAGGCCAGCTTGCTCAATATGATTTTGACTACGATGAAGCATTTGCAAAAGTCATTCAGGATTTTAACAAACCTGTTGATGTAACTACTCCTGCTTCTTTAAACGGGGAACTCAGACCTTATCAGCAGACAGGTTTAAAATGGCTCTGGACAAATATCTCAAAAGGATTTGGCGTCTGTATGGCTGATGATATGGGATTAGGTAAAACAATTCAGGTTATAAGTTTAATTCTTAAAATGAAAGAGGAAAATAAGCTTGATAAACCTGTACTTGTAATCTGTCCAACAACTTTAATTGGTAACTGGATGAAGGAATTACAGATGTTTGCTCCTTCTCTTGATGCGATTATATATCACGGTGCTGAAAGACAGCTTGATTTGAAACATGATATAATCTTGACGACTTACGCAATTATGAGAATTGATGTTGAAGAATTGAAGAAAAATGAGTGGGGTATGATAATTGTTGATGAAGCTCAAAACATTAAAAACCCTGATACTGCCCAGACTCTTGCCGTTAAGATGCTAAAATCAAATGTAAAAATCGCTATGACCGGTACCCCTGTTGAAAACAGATTAACTGAATTATGGTCTATATTTGATTTTATAAATCACGGTTATCTTGGAACATTAAGAGAATTTCAAAAAAGTTATGCAATTCCTATTGAAAGATTTAAAGAAAATTCGCGTGCTGCTAAATTGAAAATGTCAGTGTCGCCGTTTGTTTTAAGGCGTTTGAAAACTGACAAACACGTTATTACGGATCTTCCTGAAAAAATGGTTATTAATGATTACTGTTATCTTTCAAAACAGCAGGCAGTTCTTTATGAAAAAACTCTTAATGAAATGATGGATAAGATTTCGGGCTTTACCGGAATAAACAGACGAGGGAATATCTTCAAGCTTATTACTGCTCTCAAACAGATATGCAACCATCCTTATCAGTTCTTAAAAGGCGGAGAGATGAACAAAGAGCTGTCCGGAAAAATGGACAAATGTATTTCTACTGTTCAAAGCATTCTTGATAACAATGAAAAAACTCTTATATTTACCCAGTATAAGGAAATGGGTGATATTTTATGCAAAGTTATAAATGAAGAATGCTCGACTGATCCTCTGTTTTTCCACGGTTCATTGACTGTTTCTCAGAGAGAGGATTTGATTAACCGTTTCCAAAATGATGATGATGCAAAAATTATGGTTCTTTCTCTTAAGGCAGGTGGTACAGGCCTGAACCTTACAAGTGCAACAAATGTTATACATTATGATTTGTGGTGGAATCCTGCAGTTGAAGATCAGGCTACTGACAGAACTTATCGTATCGGACAGGATAAGAACGTTATGGTTCACAGAATGATTACTCTCGGTACTTTTGAAGAAAAGATTGATGAGATGCTGAAATCCAAAAAAGAACTGGCAGATCTGGCTGTTTATGAAGGTGAAAAGATTATTACAGAGCTTTCTGATGAAGAAATTTACGAAATTTTCACACTGTCTGCTTAGTCTTAGTTGTTTAGTATTCTGAAAATCACGTTTTACCTACCAAGTTATATTCTAAGTTGTAGATTATCTTAAGTCTTCCATTCTTACAGAATCCTTTATTAAAGTAAAAGTGTTAATATTTTGGCTAAAGCCCTGTTATACTTTTTTCAAGACTAAAGCCAGATATTAAATTCAATATTATCTTTTTCTGGTATAATTTCCACTTCTTTGCCACGGAAAACTATTCCACAATAATTAAAGAATTGTGCAAATCTTTTCCCTTTGTACTGCAAAATATCAAATCCATTTATTGAAACAGGAGTTGAGATATTTAAAATTTTTCCGTCAACGGTTTTAGTTTTAAATTTTTTTATATCAATTTGAGCATTATCGTATGCCCACCCGTTGTCACTGACGTAGTCAACAAGTCCTATTACTGGAGTGTCTTTGGCGATATATAATTCCCCGTTTTTATAAATATCTTTAGATATAGCAAATTTTATAGAATCACCGATTTCAATTTCATCAAAGCAGGTAGAAATGTTTTGTATCGGCTTAATTTTTACGGGTGTGTTTTCAGAATTTATGTAATCGCTAAAAAATATTGTAAGTATAGTTTTGTCAGGTTTTAAAATAACTTCTCCACCTCTGATAATTACTGATACTGGAACAAGACCTCCATCAGCGAGATGCTGATATTTAGGATGTTCTCCGCCTTTAAGATAAATTTGTCCGTTGAGTTTTTCTCCGGAATCTTTATATTCAAAATTGTTAATAAGCATTGATGCATTTTCGCCTGCGAAACCGTTAGGATTTAATTCTTTAATAATGCCGGTTATAATTTTTCCTGTTTTTACATCTTTAAAATCAACCCTATCACCTTCGTGTAAATTTTTATCGGCTGTGGAAATTTTACAAAGGGGAGTAATTGTAATCGGCATTTCATCCGCATATGAATAAATCCCTGTCAGTAGTATACAAATTAGTATTAAGTATTTTAACATTATAAAGTCCCGTTTTCTATTTGTTTTGCTCTACGTCTTTTTTGTTTTTGTTGAAATTCAATGATATCGTCGTTCATACTGTAAAGGAAATTTTTGTATGAAGGAGTTAATGTTAAAGGCGAGTTAAGGAATTTTGGATATTTTACATATATGTATTTGTACATATCCATTAATCTTTTAGACCCTTTCGGATGTGTATATGTGTATCCCCAATCCCAAACTGGTTCGCCGAATATTTTGTTGCCGATGGTTATCGCAGCAATTGGGTCGTATCCGGCTTTAACCATATAATCTATACCATTTAAATCTGCTTTTTGTTCATATTTTTTAGAATTTGCGCTCATTGCCATGAATTTAATCATGCCACCATATGCTTCAACTGAGTGCGCTATTTCATGAGAGATCACATAAGCTAATTCATCATCATTATCTATATAAAGAAACATCCCCGAATAGATACTGACTGTTTTATCATAAATGTTTGAGCTTGCATTAATATTTTTGCTGTTATTTATTACAAAGATCGGTACTCTTTTAGAAATTTTATTTACTGTCATTATTTTTTGACCTACTTCAAGTACCTTTTCTTCGTCAATTCCCTTTTTCTTCCAGAAATTGTTGAGATTAACATTTCGAATAACCATAATTTCTTCAGCAAATGAGCAAGTTCCTATAAATAAAACTCCAAGTAAAACTAAAATCTTTTTCATAATAATTCCTCTTTCATCATCCCGACTTTATATTACAATACAAAGTAAAATATTGCAATAAAATGTTAAACTTTTATAAGGATATTTAAATTTGAGATTTTCAATGATATAATGTATTGTACAGTAATCAGTTTATCGGAGAGCAAAAATATGTGCGGAATAGTCGGATATGTTGGGAATAAATCAGTTGTAGATATTTTGATTGACGGTCTTGAACAGCTGGAATATAGAGGGTATGATTCCTCCGGGATTGCTGTGATGTGTGATACTGAAATTAAAGTTTACAAAGCTATAGGTAAATTAAAAAATTTACGTGAGGAACTGTGCGGACATGAAAAAGAGTTTTCCAGTACGACAATGGGTATAGGACATATCAGGTGGGCAACTCATGGTGCTCCTACTCTTTTGAACGCGCATCCGCATACTTGCAATTGCGGAAATCTTGTAGTTGTACACAATGGAATTATTGAAAACTATAAAGAGTTGAGAGAAGATTTAGCAAAATCAGGGTGTGTTTTTAAATCTCAAACTGATACGGAGGCAGTTGCACATCTTGTAGCTAGAAAATATGCTCAATGCAAAGACTTAAAGGAAGCAGTGCGTCTTGCATCTTATGAAATAGAAGGTGCTTATGCATTGTGTGTCATGCATAACGAATGCAAAAATACTCTTGTAATAACGAAAAGAAATGCTCCGCTTCTTATCGGAATTGGCGATAACGAATTTTATGCAGCGTCCGATGTTCCGGCCATTATAAAACATACAAATAAGGCAGTTTATCTTGAAGATAACCAGATTGCAGAATTAACCCCTGAAAGTATGGAAATAGTTGATATTGAAAATAATAAAATTAATCCCAAAATTGAAATACTTCCCTGGGAACCTGTTGCTTTAAGTAAAATGGGGTATAAACATTTTATGCTGAAAGAAATTCATGAACAGCCTGATGTTATAAGAAATATTCTGGTAGGCAGGCTTCATGCCCCTGATGAACATGTTGTTTTAAATGAGGTTAAGCTTAATCATGAAACCCTCACACATCTTGAGCGGATTCAAATTATAGCCTGCGGTACTTCTTTGCATGCTGCAATGATTGGAAAATATTTAATAGAAAGTTTTTGCGGGATTTCGGTTGATGTTGAGGCTTCAAGCGAATATATTTATAGAAAAACGGTTACCAATGAGAGAACTCTGGTTATAGGTGTATCTCAATCGGGTGAGACTGCTGATACTTTAACTGCAATTAAACAAGCAAAAGCAAAAGGTGCTCACATTTTAATAGTTACGAATAGGCCGGACAGTGCAATGGCAAGGGAAGCTGATAGCTTAATACCTGTTAATGCCGGAATTGAAGTTTCTGTTGCAGCTACAAAATCATATATTGCCCAGTTAATGGCTTTTTATCTTCTGGCATTGTATATGTCTGAAATTAAAGACAGCATTGCGCCTTCAACACTTACATCTTTAAAGACAGAATTAATGCTTCTGCCTCAAAAGATAGAACAGATATTATCTCAAAAAGATAATATTCAAAATGTTGCGAGAAATTATGCAAATACAAAAGATTTTATATTCATTGCAAGGGGGATAAATTATCCGACAGCATTGGAGGGTGCTTTGAAGCTTAAAGAAATCAGTTATATAAACGCAACAGGTTATCCTGCAGGAGAGTTAAAACATGGACCTATTGCAATGCTTGATGAGACAATGCCTGTTTTGTCAATTTTAATGAACGGTTCTGTTTACGAGAAACTGCTTTCAAATAGTGAAGAAGCCAAAGCAAGAAATGCCAGGATGATTGCTCTGACAAATTCTAGGGATGAAAAACTGAATTATTTGTTTGAGCATATAATAAAAGTTCCGGATGTACAGGAGTTGTTTTCTCCGATTATAGCAATTGTACCTCTTCAGCTTCTCGCATATTATATCGCGGAGTTTCTAGGCAAAGATGTTGATCAGCCGAGAAATCTCGCTAAATCTGTTACAGTTGAATAAATTTAGATTTTATATATTGAATATTCTTTCTGCTGTTGCGGTTGTGATTTTGTCGATTTCTTTGAGCGAAATGTTGCGCATTTTTGCAATTTCTTCTGCGACATATTTTATATAGCTTGGCTGATTTTCTTTACCTCTGAATGGTGCAGGAGTTAGATATGGTGCGTCTGTTTCAAGAAGTAGTTTGTCTAGCGGAACTTCTTTTGCAACTTCTTTAGTTTTCAGTGCATTGTTAAATGTCACGACACCACCAATCGCGATATACCAGCCTTCTTTGGTACATTCCCGCATAAATTCTACACTGCCGGAAAAACAGTGCATTATAATAGTTGAACCTTTATTATATTCTTTTAAAATATCAAAAGTATCTTTATGTGCTTCCCTATCATGAATTGAAATCGGAAAATTAAGTTCGTTTGCAATTTTAATTTGTTTGATAAAAACGTTTTTTTGGAGATCGTTGAAACTTTTATCCCAGTAATAGTCAAGTCCGATTTCTCCAATTCCTTTAATTTTAGGACTTTTAGAGTATTCCTTTATTTTTTCTTCCAAACTGTCTGTCCAGTCTTTAACTTCTGTAGGATGTATTCCTAAAAGACCATAAACGTTATCATATTTTTGAGTAAGTTCAAATACGGTATCAATGTCTGAAACCGATGCTGAAGGAAGAATTATTTTTTGTATACCGTTATCTTTAGCGTTTTTGATGATTTCGTCAAGTGCTAAGTCTTCAACCATATTTATATGAGAATGTGTGTCTATCATATTGAGATTATAACATAATTATGTGATATAATTTAAGAAGCATGGAAGAAAAAGATTTAAAAATATCTATAGCTCATCTTTATCCTAAGCTTTTGAATTTATACGGCGATATGGGAAATATTATAACGTTAAAAAGACGTTGTGAATGGCGTGGAATTCAGGTTAAAATTGATAGGATCAATTCTGGAAATGCAATAGATGAGCATGATTTGTATTTTATAGGTGGCGGTCAAGATAAGCAACAGCAGGATGTTGCAGATGAATTATTCAGGAACAAAGATTTTCTGTTACAGGAACGCGACAGAGGAGCAGTGTTTTTGGGGATTTGCGGGGGATATCAGCTTTTTGGCCATTATTATCAGCTGTTTGATGGAAATAAACTTAACGGAATAGGTTTAATGGATGCTTATACTGTTGCTGGTAAAAAAAGATATATCGGGAATGTTACTGTTAAAACTGATTTTTTAACCCCGCGGGATCTTGTAGGGTTTGAAAATCACAGCGGTCTCACTTATCTCGAGGGGGAAACGCAGCCTATTGGTAAAGTTGTTGTAGGTAACGGAAATAATGGATCTGACGGGTTTGAGGGAGCAAGATTTAAAAATGTTTTCGGAACTTATTTGCACGGTTCGCTTTTGCCTAAAAATCCTCATTTTGCGGATTATTTGATAGAGCTGGCGCTTGAAAAGCGTTACTGTAAAATTATTAAATTATCAAAACTGGATGATGATCTAGAGTTTATGACGCATGATTCTCTTGTTGGAAAGGCTTACTGAGAATGTTAATAAGGCAAGATATTATTAGTTTGTATAACAAATGGTGTTTGATTTCTGATAAGATCCGATTTCTGATGGTAGGTAGTGTTAATACTGCTTTTTCTTATGCTGTTTTTTCAATTGCTCTGTATATTATTGGACAGGAAAATTATCAGATTTGTGTTGCTTTGCAGTGGATGATTTCGTCTGTTTTTGCATTTGTTAATCAAAAAGTTTTTGTTTTTTGTACAAAAGGCAATTGGATAAAAGAATATTTGAAGTGCTGTACGACATGGTTTGTGAGCTATATATGCAATGCAATTGTCCTGGAAATGATTGTTCGTTTTGTTACAAAGAATGTTTATATTGGCCAGTTATTTTCATTGCTTACAGCATCGATTGTAACATATATATTGTTTAAATATTTTGCATTTAAGCATCATCGATAGTAGTTTTTCTGTAGGCAATAAATGCAAATGTCAGACAGCACAGGCCGAAAAATATTCCGAAACACATTGTTGTCCTGTATGAAGATAAAAATGCTAAATCATAAACTTTTCCAGCTGCAAGAAAAATGTTTCTGAATGTTTCAAACAGTGTAATAGTAACCGCAACTCCTAAAATGTTTCCCATATTTCTGGAAAGTGCAAGAATTCCTGATGCAAGACCAACATGCCCGTGCTCAACACTTGTCATAATTGCATTATTGGAAGGCGATTGAAATAAACCGTTTCCGATTCCCATTATTCCTGATGCAAGTACAATCTGCCACATTGCAGCGTTTTTATCATACAACGTGAACATTAAAAGCGCTATACAATATACAATAGGCCCTACAAGGGTTAAATATCTGCTTCCGTATTTGCCGGATAATCTTCCTGCAACAGGTGCAATAAATGAAAGTGTCAGAGAATACGGCAGAATTAAAAGTCCTGTTACAAGCGGATTATATTTTAAAATTTCCTGCAAAAAGAACGGCAAAAGTATGCTGTTTGTGTACATTGCCATATATGAAGTCATTAC
>CALVCJ010000063.1 GCA_944326015.1 Candidatus Gastranaerophilales bacterium | reverse complement strand
ATTTTTATGCTACAATAAACTTATGTTTACAGGGATTGTGGAAGAAACAGGATTTATAAAAAGCTTTGACGGGAAAAAACTTGTCATTGAATGTAAAAATGTACTTGACGGTACAAAAATCGGCGATAGTATTGCAATTGACGGATGCTGCCAGACAGTTACGGCAATGTCATCAAATACGTTCAGCGCTGATGTTAGTTCTGAAACTTTAAGGATTACAAAAGGCTTTAAAACAGGTGAGCGCGTCAACCTTGAACGCGCCTTAACTCCTCAAACACGAATGGGCGGGCATATTGTTCAGGGGCATGTTGACGGAACGGCAAAATATTTCGGGGATATGACATTTGAAGTTTCTAAAGACCTTGACAAATACATTGTTTATAAGGGTTCAATTACGGTAAACGGTGTAAGTCTGACTGTTTCTAAAAATCAAAATAATACATTCGCTGTTGCAATAATCCCGCACACGTTAGAAAATACCAATCTCAAATACCTTAAAACAGGAGACCTTGTAAACATTGAAACAGATATTTTAGGACGGTATGTTGAAAAATTTTTATCAACGCAAAATAATAATATTACGGAAGATTTTTTGAAAGAAAACGGGTTTATGTAAAATGGAAAACTTTAAATTTGACAGAATTGAAGATGCATTAGAAGATTTTAAAAACGGAAAAATGATTATCGTTGCAGACGATGAAGATAGAGAAAACGAAGGAGATTTAATCTGTTCTGGGCAGATGGTTACGCCTGAAATTATAAAATTTATGGCAGAGAATGCAAAAGGACTTATCTGTCTTGCAATATCTCCCGAAATTGCAGAAAAAATGAACCTGCCGCAAATGGTAGAACAAAACAGCGAGTCAATGAAAACAGCTTTTACGGTAAGCATTGATGCAGCTGAAAAATACGGGATTACAACAGGAATTTCGGCATTCGACAGAGCAAAGACAATTGAAGTCTGTCTTGCACCTGATGCTCAGCCGTCGGATCTTCGTCGTCCGGGACACATGTTCCCATGCGTTGCAAGAAAGGGCGGAGTATTAACCCGCACAGGGCATACAGAAGCCGTTGTTGATTTAGCACGGCTCTGCGGTCATATTCCCGCAGGCCCGATGTGCGAAATTATGGGCAAAGACGGGCACATGGCAAAACGTGATGAACTCTATGAATTTGCTCAAAAACACGGGATAAAATTTATCTCGGTTGCTGAATTAATCGCATACCGTTTGAAATCCGAAAAAATCGTAACCCGCGAAGCAGAAGCGCATCTTCCCACACAATTTGGCGAATTTGAAATTTACGGCTACGTAAACCATCTTACGGGGCAGGAAAGCGTTGCGTTAGTAAAAAATGACGGCTCTGATAAAATTCCGCTTATTCGCGTTCATAGCGAATGCCTTACAGGCGATATATTCCACAGCCTGAAATGCGACTGCAATTACCAGCTCCACAGTGCTTTAGAAAAGATTAACGAATACGGAAAAGGCGCACTGATTTATATAAAAGGACACGAAGGCCGCGGAATAGGGATTATAAATAAAATTAAAGCTTATCATCTTCAGGAAGAAGGACAGGACACAGTCGAGGCAAATATTTCTCTAGGGTTTAAAGCTGACCTGAGAGATTACGGTATGGGCGCACAAATTATAAGGGATTTAGGCTTCAATAATTTTAATCTCATAACAAATAATCCTAAAAAAATCATCGGTTTGAAGGGTTACGGGCTGACTGTTCATGATATAGTTAAAATACCTCCGTATATAAACAAATATAACAAACATTATATGGAAACCAAAAAAGATAAAATGCATCATATGATATAAAACATACAAGGAATTAAGGAAATGCAGCCCTACAGACACACGGAAGAACAACAAAATGAACCTAATTTTGAGGCAAGATTACTTACGCCCGATGATTATAAAGGCTTTGCAACCATATATAATGATTTTCGCGACAGGGCAATTGATGAATATATGTTTGAACTCGAACCTCTCGGGTTTGAAGATTTTGCAGATGCAGTTGAAAAAAATTTGATTGAATGCCTTGTTTTATTTGAAAATACAATTCCTGTAGCGTTTCTGGTTTATACAACAGCAATTTCTGAAGCCATAGAATTAAATATTATACATTCATTTAAAATGGAAAACATGGTCGAACGCGGAATGTATTTGATTAAAAAATTTCTTGAACTTACAAAATCCGAAAGATATGATAAAGTTGTTTGTTATCCGATGCTAGGTGAACAAAAAAATCTTATCGGAGACATTGCGAGATATGGTTTTAAATTTGTTGGAATAGCTGTTTTAAGATTTATGATGGCAGGAACTAATTCCAGAGAAATTTTGAAAATTACACAACTTTCCGAACTTGATAAAGAATATAAGCTTGTTGACTGGCAGGCTAAATATTTTGAGGATGCTGTAGAAGTTGTTCAGGAAGGATTTGCAACTTCTGCCGATGCACTGTTTGACCCGAGATTTACAACAATTGAAGGTACACGGGATATAATTGCAAAAATTGTGGATAATATTTATGCGGAATTCTTACCTGAAGCAACAACTGTAATGCTCTATAACAACATCCCTGTCGGCTTTTGCTTTATGAACCTGACAGGAGGAAAAATTGCAAATATTCCGATTGTTGCAATAAGAAAGGAACATCAGGGCAAAGGACTTTCAAAGCATATGCTGAAAAAATCGGTTGAAAAACTTATACAAATGGCTGATAACGGTGAAAAACCTATTACGGAAGTTAATACGACAACTGAAACAAATAATTTTCAGGCATTAAAGATGTACAGGCATCTTGGCTTTAAAGAAGATTACAACTATCCTCAGGCATATCTACCGGTAAAAGATTAAAAGATGCGTTGAGAGTAGTATGTTGGGATAAACAAAGCGTTCACTTTTTGTAAAATAAAAAAGTAGGAAGGTAAGAGGATAAACAATTTATCAAATATTTTCACTCCATTGAGAGTAGTGGATTAATAGGTGGGTTACAATACAGATGATAAGAGGGTAAGAAGATAGGAAGATAAGCTTTTTTACAGTAAATAGCTTCCCCCCCCCTCCTAACTTTCTCCTTTCTATCTTTTAAATTGGCTGCATTGCACCGCATTCGCTAGCTATGACAAATATAGTTTCCCTCACACAAAGAGCGTGGATTTTTCCCTTATTGATTAGGGAGGGTAAATGATATAAAAAAAGACTTGCGATTATTGCAGATATGTTATATGATATTTATCAAAATAGAGGAAGTTTATGTCTAAATTAAAAATAACTGTTTGTATGGGCAGTTCCTGTTTTGCCCGAGGTAATCAACAAAATCTCGCGTTTATTGAAGCTTTTATTAAAGCGCATGATCTTGAAGCCGAAATTGATCTTTCAGGCGCAAGATGCAGCAATAAATGTGCGTCTGGACCTAATGTCATTATAAACGGAGTTGAATACAACGGTATGGATCAAGATAAACTCCAACAAATTATGACAAAATTGTTACATAATAATTAAGCATATAATATTGGAGAAATAAATTATGGATAGTCATTATCCCGTTTACACACTCGTTAATGAATGCCATGACTGCTACAAATGTATTAGAGAATGCCCGGTAAAAGCTATCAGAATTGAAAACGGTCATGCTTCTGTTATCCCCGAAAAATGCATCGCCTGCGGTAACTGCGTAAAAGCTTGCCCGTCTAATGCCAAAAGAGTCAGAAGCGATATTGCTGTAGCTAAAAATCTTATTCTCGCTAAAAAAGATGTGTATGTATCACTAGCTCCATCATGGACTGGAGTCTTTGATTTCAACGCAAAAAAAATGATTGCCATTTTGAAAACTCTTGGATTTAAAGGAGTTTCTGAAACCGCTCTCGGTGCACAAGAAGTTTCTATTAAAACAAGCCAAATTCTCAATAACGCTGAAAAAGGACTTTTTATATCTAGCGCTTGTCCGGTAATCGTTGATTACATAAGACATTATCGTCCAGAATTTTTAAACTGTATTACTCCTATCGGCTCACCAGCTATGACACATGCCAAAATCCTCAGAGAAAAATTCGGGAATGATATATCAATCGCTTTTATTGGCCCATGTATTGGCAAAAAAAACGAAGCTTCTTATACTGACTTAATAGATGTCGCTCTGACCTTCGAAGAATTAAAATTATGGATCCACGATGAAGGACTGGAATTTGCAGAGCTTGAATACAACGATGAACAGTTCGTGCCTTTTAATGCTTTTGAAGGTGCGCTGTACCCTGTTGACGGCGGTATGAACGAAACTATTAGAAAAATTGGCGTAAAACCAGAAATCCAACTTGTTAATGTCTGCGGAATGCGTACTTTTGAAAAAGCACTTAACAATCTAAATCCTGATAACATAGACAAAATAATATTTGTCGAAGCACTTGCCTGCGAAGGTGGCTGCATCGGCGGTCCATGTATTTCTACTAAAAAAGCCAGTCTTTCCTTAGTTTCCGATGTTCTCTCTAACGTAAAAAACAGGGATTCCATCCCAAAACAAGCATCAACAGTTGTAGATTACAAAATGAAACCCTGTAAAGTTGTTACAAAAGAATATCCTCTTGAAGATATTCTCCAAACTCTTAAAAAACTGGGTAAACACACCGTTGATGACGAACTTAACTGCGGAGGCTGCGGTTATGCCACCTGCAGAGATCTCGCAAAAGCTCTTCTAGACGGGGATGCTGAAACTTCAATGTGCGTCTCTTATATGAGAAAAATTGCCATGAGAAAAGCAGCAGCTATGATAAGATGCATGCCCGCAGCCGTTGTAATGGTCGATAACAAAATGAATATTCTTGAAGCTAACGACAGCTTTATGAAAATGTTTACAGGTGATATGTATGATGTGTTTAAAGCTCGCCCGGACGGACTTGCAGGTGCTGCTATCGACCGAATTGTAGACTTCGCTGATATCTTCAAAATTGCCCTGAAAACCGGCAAAGACATACATAAAGAACGATACCATGTTAAAAACAGACTCTATGATATTTCTGCATTTACAATTGAAGAAAATGAAATTGTAGGTGCGGTAATAACCGACGTCACAACCTCTGAAACCAACAGAGAAAAAATTTCGCAAAAAGCCCATGAAGTTATCTCTAAAAATATTTCAATAGTTCAGGAAATAGCATGCCTTCTAGGCGAACATATGGTCGAAACCGAAACACTTTTAAGCTCTATAGCTGAAGATTACGACGAAAGGAGTGAAGAATGACAGAAGAAGTGTGGAAAGTAAGTTCTAAACCTTTCTCTTCACAATTCAACTGCATTTTATAAAATGTTTATCGATATTGATTGCAGCAGGATGAAAAAATATAATCAGAATGCTTACGGTGATTACTTTATCTCAAAAAGATACCCTGATGAAGCAAAACTGATTGCTGTACTTTCAGACGGACTCGGAAGCGGTATTAAAGCAAACATTCTTTCTTGCATGACTGCTACAATGCTGCTAAAATTTATTGAAGGCGATCAAATACAGATAAGCAAAGCCGCAGAAATTATTATGAATTCCCTGCCTGTCTGTCAGGTAAGGAAAATAAGCTATTCAACATTTTCCGCAATAGAAGTTGATGACGACGGAAATGCAAAAATTGTAGAAGAAGGAAATCCAGAATTTATTTGGATTAGAGGAAATGAAGTTATGAGACCGGAGTTTCACTCTATTCCTTCCAAAACATTTAAAAACAGATGTCTTAAAGTATACAGGCTTAAACTCAGACTCGGTGACAGACTAATTTTTTGCTCAGACGGGGTTACCCAGGCAGGTCTAGGGGGCAGAAGATTGAAACTCGGACTCAGAAGAGATGGACTGATTGTCCTTCTTCAGGATAAATTAAAAGAAAATCCAGAGATTTCAAGCACTGAACTTTCACAATATATAATAAATCAGGCCAGAAATATCGAAACTGACAGATTGCCTAAAGATGACACCTCAGCCTGCGTGCTTTACTTTAGGGAACCGCGAGAAGCTTTAGTATTTACAGGCCCGCCTTACCATCAAGAAAAAGATGCTGAATATGCAAAAATATTTGATAAATTTAAAGGCAAAAAGGCTATAGCTGGAGGTACTACCGCTAACCTTATCTCAAGAGAATTAAATCGTCCAATTACTATGGATTCTACAATCAGTATAGGAAAACTTCCGTCTTGTTCTTATATGGATGGGGTTGACCTGGTTACGGAAGGTATTTTGACTCTTACCAAAACACTTGAATATCTTGAAGCAAATACACCCGATATTGACAACGCAGCAGGAAAGCTGGTAAAATTTTTACTGGATAGCGATTGTATTACTTTTATGGTAGGTGCAAAATTAAATCAGGCACATTACGATCCAGCACTCCCGATTGAAATTGAGATAAGAAAAAATATCATCAAAAAAATTTCAAAAACTCTTCAGGATAAATTCTTTAAAAAAGTAAATATACAGTATATGTAAGGAAAGGTAGAAAAATGGAAAAACAAATTAGTGTCAAAGTATGTTTAGGAACAACCTGCTTTGTTATGGGGTCTTCTAATCTTCAAGAACTTATAGAAACAGTGCCTAAAAAATACGGTAATAAAGTCGACGTTGCAGGCGTGCCTTGTCTCGGGCTCTGCTCTATTGACTGGGAATTTTCAAAAGCTCCGTATGTTAAAGTTGACGACGAAATTATTAAAGAAGCTACTGTTGAAAAAGTTTTAAAAGCTATTGATGAAAAGTTAAAATAAAAAAACAGGTCATAAGACCTGTTTTCAATCCAATTAAAATTTGTAAAATTTTATGTTCATGTCATAATATACAATATACGAAGCAGCGGAGAGGTATAAAAAGATGGCAATGAATTCCAATACACCGAAACAAACATCACATCTTAAAAGGGAAATTCTTGTAAGAGTTATTAAAGCATACCTTAGTGATAATTTTGAAGAAAATACAAGGCTCATACCTTATGCAATGCGCCCTAAAAACAGTGATGTTCCAAACTACAGATGTTGTATATTTAAAGAACGTGCCATCTTAAGAGACAGGACAATAGCCGGTTTGGGTTTCTCAATAGAGGAAACAGATGACAGTGTACTACTCTCAGACCTTGCAGTAAAGGCTGAAAACAGGGAAACACCTCAAGATCACCCGCTTACTGTTCTTACAACTGCCTGCAAAGGCTGCGTACCTTCAAGAATTTACGTTACAGATCTGTGTCAGGGCTGTGTTGCAAGACCTTGCGTAAATACATGTAAATTCGGAGCCATATCAATTCAGAACGGTAAATCCGTAATTGATCCTGAAAAATGCAAAAACTGCGGTATGTGCATTCAAGTTTGCCCTTATCAGGCAATCCAAAAAATTATTGTACCTTGCGAAAATGCCTGCCCGGTAGGTGCAATTGCTAAAGATGAAAACGGGCATGCAAAAATTGATTTTGATAAGTGCATATCCTGTGGGAAATGCGCATCTGCCTGCCCTTTCGGAGCTGTTCATGAAAAAAGTCAAATTATAGACGTGTTAAAACAGATTAAGCATAAAAGAAAAAATCAAAAACGAGTAATTGCCATGGTCGCCCCTGCGATGTTCGGGCAGCTTCCGTGCACACCTGGTCAGTTAAAGGAAGCAATTCTTAAACTCGGCTTTGATGATGTCTATGAAGTTGCACAGGGTGCGGATATTACAACAAAAACAGAAGCTCATGAATTTGTAGAAAGACTTGAAAACGGCGAAGAATTTATGACAACCTCATGCTGCGCAGGATATAACGAACTTGTGGACAAACATATTCCTGAGATGCAACATTTTCGCTCTGATACAAAAACTCCGATGTACTACACGGCAGAGATTGCAAAATGTGAAAATCCCGGAGCAATTACAGTATTTTTCAGCCCCTGTGTGGCCAAAAAACGTGAAGCTCTGAATAATTCAAACGTTGATTACGTTCTTAACTACGAAGAAATCGGAGCCTGGATGATAGCACTAGGAATTCAGGTTGCAGAATGCGAAGAAAGTAATTTTAAAACCGAAGCTTCTGCAGAAGGAAGAAATTACTGTATAACAGGCGGGGTCGCAAAAGCTGTTCAAACACTTCTTCCTGAAGAAATTCCGGCTCATCCGGTTATAATTGACGGATTGACAAAACAAACTGTCAGAGATTTGAAAAAATATGCCAAAAACGGAATGTGCGAATTAGGGAATTTAATTGAAGTTATGGCTTGTACAGGCGGCTGCCTCGGTGGAAATTCAACTGTTAATGCCATTAAACCGGCAGTCAAACAGGTTACAAACTACGTAAATGAAAGCCATTCAATTAAAGAACAGTTTGAAGAACAAAAAAATTAAAAATTCTTTTCGGATTGTTGCGTCGTCCGATCCAATCGCTCCTTTTATTACTAGACGGCGCAATATTTTTTTAATTTCCTCCACCACTTTGTCAAGATTTCGGGAGCATTACCGCACCATAAAGTCTTTTTTAAATATTATGTATCTAAAATTGTTGTCAATAATCTTTTCCTGACTGTAGTTTTTCTGTAAAAACTCACAAAATTCAAGTGCGTAATCATAACAAATATATTTGAAGTAATAGTCTTTCATATTTAAATTATTTAAAATAAAAACTTCCGGCATATCTTCTTTAAAATGCGCTACGATCTTCTCTTCACTAAATGTTTCAACATACAAAGGCAAAAGCGAGTTGTAGAAGTCATCCGATTTTCTATTTGTTAAAAAATTGATAGTCAAGCCTTCAGGAAAAATTACAATTTTATCATCGGATTTTGTATTATCTTCAATAAATTCGACAAGCTGCTTAGTGCTTTCTGATAAATTTTTCGTAGTATATATTGAGCCCCTCGGGGTTTGAACTTTATTATCAGCTAGTGAAAGTAAATAATTATTAGCTCCAATATACATAATGGATGCGATAGCAAGATAAATCCCTGCTGTTTTTTCAAGCTCACGCGGGACAAATTTGAACATTAAAGCCAACAGTGCTATTATAACTATTGATATATAATAGTTTCCGTAACTGTTAAGAAGCATTACCCAGAAAACTTTAGCACTTACGGCAAGTGCTGAAAGTATTAATATTGCAAGTTTTGAATTTATTTTACGAAAAAGAGCCACAGCGCTTATTAATAGGAGCAACGGCAAAAATCCGAAAAATATCCTTACATTTTCTCTGAAAAACCACAAATAACCTACATACCCGGCGCTTGATAGAACAATTGATAAAAATTTATTTTTTTTGAATATGTAGGTCCCAAAAAGTATTGCACAGAAAGGGATTGCAGCTTTTAAAAAGATAATAAAATCTGTTGTCAATGCTTTAGGGTGAAAATAAATTCCGCTGTTCTGGTAAAAATAAGTTAAAGTCTTACTTTTTGCCATAGCACCGGTTATAGAAAGCGAATTTATCAAATCGTTTATTGACAGTCCCTGTATAAAGAGAATTCCAAAACTTAAAAAAGGAACTGCCAGAAAACTTGTGAAAGCTTTCCAATTTTTTTCTTTGATTATGAAAAATAAAATTATTAAAGTGTAAAGTAAAAAATCGTATTTACAGGTTATACAAATTCCTGCCAGAAGAGAGGACATGCAAAGATCTGATGATTTTTTGTTTTCGTTGAAATTCAAAAGAAAATACAATGAAAATATAAATGCGATTAAACCGTATAGCAAAGCCCACGAATACGGAAAATGGAAGTTAAATATGCTTGTTGTTGTAATACAAATAGAAATTGTAAAAATTCCGACGCAAAAGCTTAAATATTTGCTCAAGAATTTTTGCGCCACAATGTACATTCCGCTTACTGCTAACAAAGAACAAATGCATCCTGCCCCGTAAAGAGTCGAAAGTTTTGCACCAAATATCGTATATAAAACAGCATTAATCTGATAAGACAGAGGCCCGTAAATATTAAACAAATCTTTGTATAAAACTTTTCCATTTAAAATTTGTTCCGGATAATAAAGCTCACGGCCAAAATCAATTAAAATTTCCGAATAATGCCCGCAAAAAAGTATTAATCCAGCAATACACAATATCCACAAAAAAACGAGATATTTGTTTTTCTTTATAGCTACAATCATATTACAAAATTTAACAAATAATCAATAAAAAAGCAATTTTAATAAAAAAAAATATTTTATATATATGTACAAAGGTTAAAAAGGTGGTTTTATGTCTCCAGCATGGGCAGATAATTTGGATATGTTGGCACAATGCGGCGCGTTGGATTTTGATGCGCCCTCATACGTAACCGGTCAGACACCGAGATATGTAGGCAGTATTTCTTATACACCCTCACCGTTTGGCGGTCCTATGCCTGATACCAAGAATCTTCAGCAGCCGAAAGTTGATGAGTTTAGACAGGATAAAAAAGATAAAAAAGATATAGTATCAAATCCCTCCTGGAAAAAATGGGCATTTGGAATACTAAGTGCTGGAGTAGTGTTATTTTGCGGAATAAAGTTTAAATCAAAAATCTTACCATTTATAAAGAATCTTCCAAAAACTTTAAAATTAGATAAAATTGGAGATTTTTTCAAAAATTGCTGGAATAAAATAACAGGGCTATTTAAAAAGAAACCATAATTAATATCTAACTTGTTCTTAGATAATTTAAGATTTTTGTTGATATAGACAAATTTATTTAGGCTCTAAGGCGGTCCAAGAGTTTATCGTCATTGCGAGCGAACGAGCTGAGAATATGAACTAACCCTCAATTCCAAGGAATTGAGGGTTAGTCTTCAACACTCCGCTTTAATGGTTTTTCACATTACTTAATTTCCCGGTTAGAGGAAAAATTTAGCAGGGCTTATCTGGCGTAAGCGGCAGCTCGAATTGTTTGCACTACATTCCGGCAGTTTG
>CALVCJ010000062.1 GCA_944326015.1 Candidatus Gastranaerophilales bacterium | reverse complement strand
TAGAATGTATTGTGCTGCAGTAATCCAGCACAACGGATGGAAGATTCCTAAAGATTATCCGTTCAGATTTTAATTTACATTTAAAATTTTTTTTGCTAAATTTTTGTTATGAGCAAAACAGATGAGCTCGCATCAACACATTTAGGCAAAAAATCTCAAGGAAGCGAGAAATACAATCAGTCGCTTCTTGTTGCAATACCTAGATGCGAAAACCGGAAACAGAACGATATAAATGACAACAGTCTGCCGTTTGTCGGGTTTGATGTGTGGCATGCGTATGAGTTTTCTGCACTTACTAAAAACGGAGTTCCTGTTACAAGACTTTTAAAGCTTAAATACGACTGCAAAAGCAAATTTCTTGTTGAATCAAAATCTCTCAAACTTTATTTAAACTCTTTTAACATGTCAAAGTTTGGCGCAACTGTAAACGAATGTCTTGAAATCTGTAAAAATATTATTGAAAAAGATTTGGAAGAAAAACTGCAGACACAAATTGAAGCAAATTTTATAGAAAACAGTGCCGAACGCAAAAAAATATTTAAAGAATTTCAAAACATAATGAATTTTGTTGATGAAAAAACTCTTAAAGTCGAAAAATTTAAAGAAGCCCCCGAACTTTTAGAAACAAAAGAAACAGATGAAAAGAAAAGTTATTATTTAAAATTTGACTCTCTGCGCTCAAACTGCAGGGTTACGCACCAACCTGATTTCGGTGATTTGTTTTTATATTACAAATCTAAAAAACACATTTTAGAAGACAGCCTTATAAAATACTTAAGCTCTTTCCGTTCTGAATTCCATTTCCACGAAGAATGCTGTGAAATGATTTATAAAAGACTTTATGATTTGCTTGACAATGATGCTGAACTCTTTATCTGTGCACTTTATACACGCAGGGGAGGAATAGATATTTGTCCTGTGCGCTGGAGTAAAAATTACAAGCCTGATGAAGTTTTAACTTTAGGCGATGTAAGAATTTTTGCAAGAGGGAGCATTAAGCAGTAGTGAATAACAAAAAATTCGGGAATGCCGGAGAAGAACTTGCATGCCGGTACTTAGAAAAACAGGGGTATAAAATTTTAGAAAGGAACAAGCATTACTCGCGATTTTGCGAACTTGATATTATTGCACAATACAAAAATACAACTGTATTTGTAGAAGTTAAAATCCGAAAAACAGACAATTTCGGTGCCCCTTTGGAAGCTGTCACAAAAACAAAATACGAAAACATAAAAAAAGGAGTTCAATTCTATTTGTCAGCGAACAAGGTCAAAGATTACAGAATAGATGTAATCGGTATTACTCTGAGACCGGAAATTAAAATCGAACACATTAGAAACATTTAATTAATAAAACTCAATATTTAAATTTGCAAAAAGACATGTTTGTAGTATTATACAATTGGTTACACCGGCCTGATAGGTTTTACCCTAGTCCGTAATCCGTGATGAAAATGCAATTCCCTTAGAATTTTTTGTCTGGCGGATGAGGCGGTATAGCCCGTAGTACAACAAGTTAAAATAAAGGAGAAAAAACGATGCCAACAGCATCTATGATTGAACTTTTAGAAGCAGGTGTACATTTCGGACACCAGACTCAAAGATGGAACCCTAAAATGAAACCGTATATTTACGGTGCAAGAAACGGTATTTACGTATTGGATTTACGTAAAACAACAGATTTATTGGATGAAGCATACGCAGTTGTAAGAGAATTTGCAGCACGCGGTAAAAATGTCCTTTTTGTAGGCACAAAAAAACAGGCAGCAGAAGTTGTTGCTGAAGAAGCTCTTAGAGCAGGGGCTTATTATATCAACAGAAGATGGTTAGGCGGTATGCTGACTAACTTCGATACTATCAGAGGACGTATAAACAAACTCAGAGAACTTGAAGACTTTATGAATTCAGGCCACGCTGAAAAATTACCTAAAAAAGAAATCGCTAAATTGAACAGAGAATTAGGGAAATTAAGCAAAACTTTAGGCGGTATCAAAGATATGAGAGGTCTTCCCGATATAATCTTTATCGTAGACCAGAAAAAAGAAGATATTGCTATTAAAGAAGCTAACAAATTAAATATACCTGTTATCTGTCTGGCTGATACAAACGCTGATCCGGATGGTATAAACTATATTATTCCGGGCAATGACGATGCTATCCGCTCAATTAAATTAATAACTTCAAAACTTGCAGATGCTGTTTTGGAAGGAAAACAACTCAGAGAAGCTAATGCTAATTCTAAAAAAATAGAAGAAATTAAACCTGAAGATGCCGGTATAGCATCTGAAGAAGTTCTAGCTTCTGAAGAAGACGAAAAAACTGAAACAGTTGCAGAATAATTACATGAAGATCGGAGGGTAGGAAGACAGGAAGGCAAGCCTGATATAAGATATAAGCTTGACCTCCTGACATCTGTACCTCCTGACTTCCGATAAATAAGGAGATTATAATGAATATTACAGCTCAAATGGTAAAAGAACTCCGTGACAAAACAGGCGCCGGCATGATGGATGCCAAAAAAGCTCTTGTTGAAACAGACGGAGATATGGAAAAAGCAATGGAAGTCCTTCGCCAGAAAGGTATTGCATCTGCTGATAAAAAAATGGGAAGAATCGCTGCTGAAGGTTTAGTAGCTTCTTCTATCCAATCAGACTGCGGAGCTATGGTTGAAGTTAACTGCGAAACAGACTTCGTTGCTAAAAACGAAGAATTCAAAGAATTGTCTAACGGACTTGCTGAAGTTGTTGCAAAAACAAATCCTGCAGACGTTGACGCATTGTTATCTTCTACTTGCCCCAAATGCGGTAAAGTAATTTCAGAAGTTATTAAAGAAAAAATCGCTTCTATAGGCGAAAAAATCACTTTCAGAAGATTTGTCCGTTATGAAGGCAACACCGCTACATATATTCACAATGGAAAAATCGGTGTTCTTATTCAAACTGACAAAAAAGATGATGAGTTGATGAACGATATTTGCTTACACATCGCTTCTTCTGCACCGGAATTTATTACCAGAGATGAAATACCTCAATCTGTTATAGATCATGAAACTGAAATCGAAATGGGTAAAGAAGATCTTCAAAAGAAACCTGAACAAATCAGAGCAAAAATTGTTGAAGGCAGAGTTAACAAACTTTTATCAGGCAAAGTGTTGTTAGAACAACCATTTATCAAAAATCCTGATGTTACTGTCGGCCAGTTAATTGAAGGGAAATTGACTGTAAAAGCATTTACCAGATATATGCTCGGCGAAGGACTTGAAAAACGTCAGGAAAACTTTGCAGATGAAGTTATGAGCCAGATTAAAGGTTGATGATAATATAATTTTAAATATAAAAAAGGGAACTGATATATTCAAGTTCCCTTTTTTATTTGTCTAAATATAAATATTAGCGTTTGTATTTAGTTTCATAAAGGGAATTTTATAATGTATAAGTTCCCAAATTGTTACAATATAGCTTGAAAAAAGTTTTATTGAAATTACACACATAATTATTTATAAAATGCCTGTAAAATACAGATACCGGAACTTGCTCAGGGTTAACACAGAGAGACGAGTGAAAAATTTAACAAATATTATACGATAAGGTAAATAATAATTTTTTTTAACACTAATTCCTGCGAGGGTTGAAATTCCTCAAAAATCTGTTATTATAAAGATAAGCATAAGCTTGAAAGGAATTATATATGGATTTAAAGGTTAAAGAGATAACCAGCTTCATTGAAAATGATGTTAGAAAAACACGTATAATAATTTCCGAAAACGACAGGGAAAAAGAAATAATCCTTGAGGGTAACGGACAAATTAAAGAACCCGTTGAAGTCTAGTATTTCAAAGAATTTATATTATTGTCTTTCTGCTCGTATTGTATAATAAGTTTTTTAGGAATATTGAAATTACTTCCGTTATCAAACGAATTTAATTTTAAGCCTGGAAAATCTTTCATGGTCTGTGGAATAGAGCCGTCATATATTACAGATTCAGATTGATTAACAAGAGATGAAATACCGCCTTCTGGTGTGCCCACATTCTCGTATTTGGTTCCGATTTCATTATTTGGAGTTTCTTCAGCAATAACAAAATCTAATAAAAATTTTGACTCTTTCGGTATCAAGCCTTTATCAGGGGTTTTACTTTTTGTATCAATCATTTCGACAAATTTAGCGGGGAAATTCCCTTTTATATCATAAACTTCATTGTGAAAATTTTGGAATTTGACAGGCATAAATACGAATGAAGAATTTGAAACATTCGTGATTTGTCCCAAAACATAATACCCTTCGTGAAGCATAATATCTTTACTAAGTTGAACATTTGACAATACTTTTATAAGAAGAGTTTGGGGAGGGTTTGTAATTGAAAAATCCTGCAAAGTTTGTACCGGGGCTGTTTTAGCCATAGCAGGTGTTGTGAGACCAATCAATAATGCTAGTATGTAAAATATTTTTTTCATTTATATAAATCTCCACTTGTTATATACGTATAATAACATATTTTGAATATTCCGTCAATTCTTGGAGCATTAAACCTCAGGATTTTGTAACGATTTTTGTGAAGGTTCTTCTAATTTTTGGTATTCATAATTCGGTAAATCTTCTTCATCCGGCTCATCTTTAACTTTAAAATTCAAATAGAATGGTTGATCTTTTTTTATAACTATTTCACCGCCTTTTTCTACATAAGAAAACGGGGAATCTTCATACACTTCAGTTACACTTGATTTGAAACGATTGTCTTTTTCATTTTTAACAGCCCCTTCAACAGCACTGTAACCAAGAGACAAACCTTTTACAAAAAAGTTCCCCACACCTAATGCCGCACTTTTAGCAAGCTGTCCTTTATTAAGTTTAGTCGTATATTTAGCAGGATAGTAACCGCGAATTTCCGTTGTTACACCGTTTTCATCAGTACAGCTCAAGGGGACAAACGAAAAAGTCGCATTTCGTTTCAACCTTTTAGGATCTTTTACATCAACAACTTTTCCTTCAACAATATCGCCATTTTTAAAAGAAACATTTTCATCAATGGTAATATCTTCTAAAATTCTAACAGACATTGTACCAGGAGGATTTTCCGTTGTAAAATCATCAAGTGCCTGTACAGGAACTGCCTTTGCAAGAGCAGGTGCCGACAAACAGCCAAATATCAATAAACTTAAAAATATTTTTTTCATATAAACCAACTTTCTTTTTATAAAAAAGATAAATTATTTTAGACCGTTTGTCAATATGGGTTTGAGATACTGGCCAGTATAAGACTTTTTACATTTAGAAACTTCCAGGGGAGTTCCTTGAGCAATTACCTGACCGCCACCGATACCGCCTTCAGGCCCTAAGTCAATAATATGATCAGCGATTTTTATAAAATCAAGATTGTGCTCAATTACAAGAACAGTATTTCCTTGATCTGCAAGCTGCTGAAGGATTTTTATAAGTTTGTCCAAATCGTACCAGTGAAGTCCGACAGACGGTTCATCCAACAGATAAAGAGTTTTTCCTGTTGAACGTTTATTGAGTTCTGAGGCAAGTTTAATTCTCTGCGCTTCACCGCCTGAAAGAGTTGTCGCACTCTGCCCGAGCTTCATATAATCAAGACCAACATCATTCAGTGTTTGAAGTTTATTTTTTATTGCAGGAATGCTGTCAAAAAATTCCAATGCTTCTTTAACGCTCATATCAAGAACATCAGAAATTGTTTTGCCTTTATATTTAACTTCCAGAGTCTCGCGGTTATAGCGTTTCCCTTTGCAGACATCACATTTTACATAAACATCTGACAAAAAATTCATCTCAATTTTTATAACGCCGTCGCCTCTGCAGGCCTCGCAGCGCCCGCCTTTTACGTTAAAACTAAATCTTCCTGGTTTATATCCGCGTAGTTTTGCTTCATTTGTTTTGGAATACAATTCTCTGATATGCGTAAATAAATCAGTATAAGTTGCAGGGTTTGATCTCGGGGTTCTTCCTATAGGGGATTGGTCTATCGCAATTATTTTATCGATGTTTTCAAAACCCGTAATCTCATCTATTCCTTGAGGTTTTGGTTTGTTTCCGCGAAGTTTATGCAAAGCATATTCATATATCAAATCCTGCATTAAAGAGGATTTTCCTGAACCTGAAACACCTGTAAGACACACAATTTTGCCGAGCGGAATATCAACATCTATATTTTTTAAGTTGTTTATATGTGCATTTTTTACATGAAGAAAATGCCCGTTGCCTTCTCTGACTTTTTCCGGAATAGGAATATATTTTTCGCCGCTCAAATATTTCCCTGTAATAGAATTTTTTGCATCGATAATATCCTGAACAGAACCGCAGGCAATTACTTTCCCGCCGTTTATACCTGCTTTTGGTCCTATATCAACAATATAATCCGCATTTCTTATTGTGTCTTCATCGTGTTCAACGACAATTAGGGTGTTTCCAAGATTACGGAGTTTTATAAGAGTTTTAATCAACCTGTCGTTATCTCGCTGATGAAGTCCTATTGACGGTTCATCAAGGACATACAAAACACCTGACAAACCGCTTCCTATTTGTGTTGCCAGCCTTATACGCTGCGCCTCTCCGCCGGATAAAGTTCCTGCCCTTCTTGCAAGATCAAGATAACTTAAACCGACATCTTTTAAAAATCTCAAACGTGCCCTGATTTCATCTAAGATTTGTTTTGCGATATGAAGCTGAAATTCACTCAATTCAAGATACAGTTCAGATACAAATTCCAGTTCTTCATCAATCGGCATGAGTGTAAATTCATAAATGTTTTTGTCTTTAATTTTAACAGCAAGCGGAAAAGGTTTTAATCGTGCGCCATGGCAGGCAGGACATGGCGTTGTAGTCATATATTTTTCAATTTCTTCACGCCAGTATTCGCCGTTTGATTCGTTATAACGTTTTTCGAGAAACGGAATTACCCCGTCAAATTTTCTGTATTTCGTTTCATAGCGGTGTGTTCCAAAACGCATTACGGTAAATTTTACAATGTCATCACTTCCGTAAAGAATTACTTTTTGTTCTTTTTCTGATAATTCTTCAAAAGGCTTTTTCATATCTATATTAAAATGCGCACAAACTGACTTTAAAACATCATCATAATATTGTGTAGAGGCCTTGGACCATGGATAAATAGCACCGTCTTTTAGAGATTTTTTTCTATCAGGAACAATTAAATCCGGATCTATAACAAAATCAGCACCGAGTCCCGAACATCTTTCGCAGGCTCCGTATGGCGCATTGAAAGAAAAAATTCTCGGCGCAAGTTCTTCAAAGCTCAAATTACATTTAGGGCAGGCAAGTTTTTCGCTGTAAATAATTTCCTTATCTCCGACAACATCAACAACTGCCACTCCGTCAGCTTTTTTCAGAGCAATTTGAACACTGTCTGCAATACGGGATTGTGCGGATTCTTTTACGACAATTCTGTCGACAACTACGGAAATATCATGTTTTTTAGTTTTTGTAAGCTTAATTTCATCTTCATCAAGATTATAAATTTCACCGTCAACTTTTACACGGACAAATCCTTCCTGTCTTAACTCTTCAAATGTTGAAGAAAATTCACCCTTTTTACCTCTTGCAACAGGAGCTAAAATCTGGATTTTAACACCTTCACCCAGTTTTAAAATATTTGAAACAATTTCATCTATTGTCTGCGGCTTGATTTTTTCACCACACTGCGGGCAGTAAGGTGTTCCGACACGTGCGTATAATAACCTTAAATAATCATAAATCTCTGTAACCGTACCCACAGTGGATCTAGGGTTATTGCTCGTTGATTTCTGATCGATAGAAATAGCGGGAGAAAGACCGTCAATATAATCAACATTAGGTTTGTCCATTTGCCCGAGGAATTGTCGTGCGTAAGTTGAAAGGCTTTCAATATAACGTCTCTGGCCTTCTGCAAAAATCGTATCAAATGCCAGAGAGGATTTTCCCGACCCCGAAACACCTGTAAAAACGATTAATTCATTTTTCGGCAATTGAAGCGAAATATCTTTTAAATTATGTTCTTTTGCGCCTTTTATAATAATCGTGTCGAGCATAACATCATTATCGCATGTAAAAATTGAATATCAAATTATTGAAACTTATATCACAGTTTATACCAGATAACCTGAAAAAACAGGTATAATGTCATTGTGAACTTGTTTCGAAATCTTATCATTGCAAGATGCTGAAACAAGTTCAGCATGACACTTTTACCCGTAATTAGTGTAAACTACGATATAAGTTTCAAATTATTTTGTCTTTGTTTTGCGTGCTGTTAAAGTAAAACTGGTTTCAATTAAGGCATCAAGCAAATCTTTCGGCGACTTGTTAACATCAACCATAATCCAGTGAGTTTTATTCATGTGCCATGCCGGTGTTATAAACTTGTATTCATCTCGTAAAATTGCAGAATCAACAGGATAACATTTCAAATTTATACATAATTTACCGTCAAGGTAAAAAACAAGTCCAAACCATTTGCCGTTGCTTTTATGGCGCAAAACCGCGTATTCTTCATAAGTTTTATCTTTAAAAGGATAAGTTTCTGCGGCATCTTCAAATTTAAGACAGCGCTTAATTAATTCATTTTTATTCATATTTTTTATGCCTCAATTTACAAAAAAAATATTTGTGTTAAGATAATTATACATGAAAATTTAATAATTAATTTGTGTCGACGTGACACTCTGCCGACGAGGAAGATTGAGTATCTTCCGCGGAGAGGGCGCGAAGCGCTTCCGTCACGAAAAGGCTAAATTAACAAATTGATAATTTAATAATAAAAATATTGTGTCGACGTGACGGAATCGGTATACGTGCACGTTTGAGGGGCGTGTGGGGAAACCCGTGCGGGTTCAAGTCCCGCCGTCGACACCATAAAAACAAAAAAGAAGATATCCTCGTTATTTATAAATATGCAACAATAATTTGAAAACAGGGTGATTGATATGAAAAAATTTATTTTTAGTGTTTTAGGTATATTTTGTTTAGTTATTGCAGGAAACATTGTTTTTGCACAAAATAATGCTTATCCATCTGCTTTTATAGATGCTTTTCAAGCTTGCAAACCTTATACATTAACAATTGGCCCTGTTAATATGATGGGGATGCAAGTAACAACAAAGAAACAAATTGTAGGCATAAAAAATGGGTTATGTTCTTATGTCGAAGTAGTTGGTCCTGTCGATGCAAAAAACACAATAAGATGTAACTTTAATCAGACTCACATTAACAAACTTGTATCGGATATGAAAAATAATACTACAAGTGCATGGTATGAATATTATAACAATCCTAGTGTATGCAAAACTTCCACCCCAGAATGGAATTAAACTAAATTTTATCTAAGCAAATCAAGAAGAATTGACATATTATAATATTCTTGTGTAGATTGTTTAATCAGAGAAATAAGCTCAGAACAGAGTTTATTCAAATGACCTGTTTGTGATACATTATTACTCGAGGGTTCCATATTCGGGAGCTTATCGACAATTAAAAAAGGGATAACTTATGTTATCCCTTTTTTAATATGCTTGAATGGTGAGGGTTTTAATCCGTCTTTGGCGGGTTCAGCGGGAGCGAGCTGAGGCTGGAGTGCTTTTGTTTTGAGTAATAAAATCACGAAAACAAAACACGGAATTACCGTTAAACGCGAGCGACCAAGACAAGTCCCGCCTACGACATTAAAAAAAGGATAACTCTAGTTATCCTTTTTTTTAATATGCTTGATTTGTCAAGACATTAATTTGTTATATTCTATTTGATTATTTTAATAATGGTGGAATGTAACCATTATAGCTGTTATATACTTTCATAATTTCTTGTGGATATATTTTACCAGCCATTAATCCAGAGAAAACTTCTGCACCAAATTCATCTGGACAATATGAGTATTCTGAAACTTTTTCAGGAATATTTATTGCAATTGCATTCTTACGATATTCATCTATATTACCTAATGCTGTTTTTGAATACCCCATATTGTTAAGTATGTGTCCAGCTTCGTGATAAACTATACCTTCTGGTGTAGGATTTGCAAACCAACCTTTATTTGCATTTTTACCTTCCGATAAAAGACAATCTGTGTATATCACATATCCTTCTGATGGTAATTTATTTGGTATTGCTTCATTTATTCCATTTTTTTCTAATGAAAACCTTACTTTAGGAAATTCTCTTATCCCTTTATCATACATGTTTTTATAAGAATTATATATAATCTCTGCTTCTTCAATATGATCAGTTAAACGTGCATCAACTCCTAAATTTGCCAACTTATTTTCAAAATTTATTACGGAAGAGTTTTTTGATTTTGGAAATAATAAATCATCAAAAACTTTTATAAATTTAATTCTTGCCATATTGGCTATTTCACCATATTTATCTATAATTTCTGGTGATGCTTCAAATATATTAATTCCTTTTTTAGTTAACAAATAGGATGTAAAATCTCCTTTTAATTCACCATTTAACAAATGTATTAATTGTTCCCTTTGAGAAGATGTAATATTTCCATTTTTGATTATATTTAATATTTCATCATCACCTAATTTTAATATTTCACAATTGCTACCACCTCTAGAAATAGTATAATTTACTAATTCGTCAGATTTTAAAAGGTTTAAATTGTTACGTAAGGAATTACTGAAACATACAGTGTCTTTATTCAATCTTGCTTGAGATCTCAACACAGTTAATTCTGTAGGTTTAATTGGTTTTGTTTGCAAAATACTGTTTTTTCCAGTTGCTTTTACCCAAGCATAAGTCCTTTGAGCTAAACTCATTCCAAGTTTTTCTAATCCCATAAAATTTCCTTAATTTCTTTTAAAATCCCCTATACTTATATAAAGTATTTTGCTGTTTTAGAATTGCCTAATTTTCAATATTCAGTGAAAAAAATCTTAACA
>CALVCJ010000061.1 GCA_944326015.1 Candidatus Gastranaerophilales bacterium | reverse complement strand
AAAAATGTCTGGCTTTCTGACGGAACACTGCATATATTTAATCAGAGGCTGGAGAAAGACTTAAACAGCAAACGTTATCCTTTTGAAAAACGTATTGATTATCTTTACACTCAAGGGGCGCTTGCTACAAAATTTGAAGACAGAAAAAGATATTACGATGAATATCAGGCTATAGTATATGATGAAAAACCTTTGATATATATTTATTCGCCTATAATAATCGTGGCATTGAGAGACAAATTCAAAAACATATACCCGACAAATTTAGGCGGGGTTACGCATAATATTGAGGAAATTTATGTAAGTGATGAGTGAAAAAGTGAAATGATTATATCTCTTCACTTTTCACATTTCACCTTTCACTTGCCAAAAGGACAACAATGCAAATACTAATCTATATACTAAAAAGAATACTTCAAACAATACCGTTGCTTATAATAGTTTCACTGATAAGCTTTTTTATAATACGCCTGTCGCCTGTAGATCCGCTTGCGGAATTGAGATTAAATCCTTCTGTTTCAAAAGAAACTTTGCAGAAAGAAACAGAGCGTCTGGGGCTTGACAAACCCATAATTGTCCAGTACGGTAAATGGGCAAAATCGTTTGTAAAGGGAGATCTGGGTGTAACTTCAAACGGCGAACAGGTTAGTACAAAATTAAAAGAACGTATCCCGAATACTCTGCTTTTAACTGTTATTGTAATATTTCTTTCTTGGGCTGTCGGTGTGCCGCTTGGTATTCTGGCTGCTGTCAACTGGAAAACGCCTTTTGACAGGATTTTAACTGTTTTAACAAGTATCGGAATGGCAATACCTTCATTTTTCTTTGCTGTTTTGCTGTTGATTTTTGCTGTTAAAACAGGGTGGTTTCCTGTGGGCGGGCTTACAAGTTCCAATTTTTTGGATATGACATTCCCGCAAAAAGTTTTGGATATTACGCATCACCTTGTGCTGCCGGTAACTGTTCTTTTCACACTTTCTCTTGCGGGGCTACAAAGACAGATGAGAGGAAACCTTTTAGATGTTCTGGACAGTGACTATGTGAAATTTGCAAGAGCAAAGGGACTGAGTGAATTTAAGGTTATATTTAAGCATGCTCTCAGAAATGCCGTTAACCCTCTTATAACTCTTCTCGGGTTTGAATTTGCAGGACTTTTAAGCGGAGCAGCACTTACTGAATATGTTTTTCAATATCCGGGACTGGGTCGTTTAATTCTTGAGGCTGTTTTAAAATCAGACATCAATCTTGTTATGGCATCTTTGATGATGGGAGCAGTTATGCTGATTTTAGGTAATTTAATTGCCGATATTCTCTTGATAATTACTGATCCGCGTATCAGAGAAGGGAGTCAGGCATGATTAAAGATTTATTCAAGCAGCTATGGAAAGATAAGTTCGCAAGAATTGCCGTTATAGTGCTCGGTATAATTTATTTTGCTCTGTTTTTTGCGGATTTTATTGCGCCTTATACAAAAGATTTTTCGGACAGGTCAATGGCTTATGTTCCGCCTTCTAAAATTTTTACGATTGATGAAAACGGGAAACTCTCAAGACCATATACATACAATTATAAACGTGAGTTTGAGCCGAATGATTTGAAAATTATTTATACGCTTGACAGAAGCCAGAAGCATTACGTGAAATTTTTTGCGCAAGGACAGCCCTATAAATTTTTGGGTTTAATCCCAATGAAACGTCATTTTGTTACAACTGATGAAAGCGGAAGATTATTTCTTTTAGGTACGGATATAAACGGACGTGATGTATTTTCGCGGATACTTTTCGGCGGAAGAATTTCAATGACAATCGGTTTTCTTGCATTGTTTGTTCTTTTCCCTATCGGACTTTTATACGGCGGGATTGCAGGATATTTCGGCGGAAAAGTTGATATGATTATGATGAGATTTGCAGAAGCTGTTATGTCTATCCCGAGTTTTTATCTTTTAATTATACTTGCATCAATTCTTCCGTCAGGCATGACGAGCGTTCAGCGGTTTATGCTTATTGTAATTATATTAGCGCTTATCGGCTGGGCAGGTTTTGCGCGTGTCGTGAGAGGTATGGTTTTATCAATAAAAAATCAGGAATATGTTCAGGCAGCAAAATCAATAGGGGCTTCGCGATTAAGAATTATTGTCAAACATATCTTACCTCAGACAACAAGTTTTGTAATTGTTGCAATGACTTTATCCGTACCTTCATATATTTTGTCGGAGTCGGGCTTAAGCTTCCTGGGATTAGGAATTCAACAGCCTGATGCAAGCTGGGGAAACATGCTTAAAGAAGCTCAGGAATATACAAATATAATCTATCGTCCATGGCTTTTAACTCCTGGATTTTTAATTTTTATTGCGGTATTGGCATTTAATCTTATAGGTGATACAATAAGAGATATTCTTGATCCGAAAAGCAAAACCAGATAAGGTCAACAGATAAGGCTTTCAGACCGGCATCAATAATATAAAACTTTAAATTTCATAAGGAGAAAAATTTGGAGTATATTATCTTATAAATGTTTGTAACCCACCCATGCCCTCCCTAATCAGGGAGGGAGATTATGGTATCAGTCAAGACTTGAATTTAATTGCATAAGGAGAATAAATGGATTTATTGAATACAGGAATAGCTTTTGACTTAACACTTGTAATAAGACTTTTATCAGCATTACTTCTGAGTTTCGCAATCGGTTTGGAACGCGAAATGACAAACAAGTATGCAGGGTTGAGAACAAATATTCTTGTGTGTCTTGGAGCGTGTCTGTTTACAATAATTTCAATTTACGGTTTTCCGGAAGTTTCCGTTACCGGTGATGAACTCGGAACCCGAGATACAGCACGTGTTGCAGCTCAAGTCGTTACAGGTATCGGTTTTATAGGTGCAGGTACTGTTTTCAGACATGGTGCAACTGTTTTCGGGCTTACGACTGCCGCAACTCTATGGGTGTCTGCAGCTATCGGGATGGCTTGCGGTGCTGGAATGTACACTCTGGCAATTTTATCAACGATTTTTTCTATTATTGTTCTTGTATCTGTCAGACTTTTTGAACGGAAAATTCTTGTTTCAAGCGCTAAAAACACCAGGCGTTTGAAAATGAGTATTTCTTGTTTTAATGATAAGTCTAACGAAATTTATGACTATATAATTAAAAACAGTAAATATCTTGTGGAAATTTCAAGAAAATTGAAGCAGGATGAGAATTTGACTAAGATAGTTGTAATTTTTGATTTTGTAGGCCGTCATCCTATACAAGATTTATATAAAACTTATCAAAATCTTGAAGGCATTGAATCTATTTCTATACAGGAATTTAACGAATAGGGGGGGGGGCTGCCACTCCTGCCATGACTGCTTACGTGATTGCATAAAACGCTTTTTACGTTATTCCAGAATACTAACTGTTACCAGCCTGACTTTCGGATTTCTTGAAGTATGTTGGCAATTATAAGCTGAATTCTTTCGTCTGGCGGCTCAGAATGACGAAAGTTTACTTATTATTTTTTAATTTTTGCCAGCAGATTAGACTCTGCTTCAAAAGCAGGTGGTATTTCTGGTTTGTCTTTTTGTTCAGCCGGCTCTACATTTGCGTAGTATCTGGGATCTTCAAGCGATTCAATTGCTTTCATAACCCCTAAACGTCCGGCTTTCAATTGCATATCGGCAAGCCATGATTCTATTGCATAAGTTATTGCAAGAGTGAATACTGTCCATGATATACCGACTGCCGCTAATGCAGTTTTCAATCCAGGAGTCATCAGAATATTGGCGATTTTACCTGTTTTTACAAGTTTGATAAATTCATCAGGATGTTCATTAAATTCTTTAATTAATGTTGACCAGATTTTTTGCATTTCTTCTTTCGGAATATTGTCAAGAATTCTTTCAACTTTCGGAAGAATTTTAAGCATTGTTTCTTTATTCATACTGCTGAAACCGATATTTTCCATTTGTTGTGCAAATTCTTCATCAGTAAGTCTTTCAATATGTGCTTTAAAAGATTTTAGAGATTTTTTCGGATCGCGGAATTGTTCCGGTATATTTTTGTATAAATCTCTTATTGTAAATGCTTTAACTTTATCTTTTGCTTTGACTGCAGCTGTTAGAGCTTCTCCTATAGTAATTTGTCCGTTTACGGGCTTAATATCTATATTTAATTTTTTTAATTCAATAAGAATATTATTATTTACCGGGATGGTTTGTGATTTCAGCATCCCTAAAATTCCGTTCAATGCAGGATTTCGATTGAACATTTCCGGGAAATTCTTTATTGTGTTTGAAAGTTTTTCAATTGTTGCAACTGCTTCTGTTAGATGTTTCTGTGAGAACAGATTATCTATCATATTATTAATATTATATTCAAACATTGATTTATCAGGTTCTTTAATAGCTTCTTTTAATGTTTTAATGGCGCTGTCTGTTTTATTTTTAGAGATAAAATCTTTTAATTGCGGAATTTCATCATATAATTTTGAGATTTCTTTTTCTATGTCATCAAAAGGTATATCTTTTAAAATTTCGTGAATTGAGGAATAGAAAGTTTCAATTTTTTTACTTCCTGTTGATTGTTCTATTATATATCGAAGCTGTTTGTATGCTTTATCGTAATTTTCTTTAGGCATATTTTTTATGGCTTGCGGATTTAATAAGATATCAAGCATGTCAGTACGTGTATCGGCATCTGTCCAGTTTATTTTTTCAAGAATTTTATCTATTTTTTCTGCCATATTTTTGTCTTTCAGGATTAAATATGATTTTAATGTTTTTCTGAAATTGTATAGCTGGTGATTTTGTTCTGTTTCAGGTAATTTACGCAGTTCTGTTGTTGAATTTCGTAAATTTTTGAAGGCTTTAGATACAATTTGTGATACTGAATCATTTTGTAAATCAATTCCTTTCATCATAACTGCTGCCGGTTTATATTTGACATTTGTGCCCTGTACTGTGTGAGGAATATTTTTTTCTACATTGCCTAAATATTTTTTAAACCACTTGCTTTTTAATTTTTGGCTTGATTTGCTGAAAAATCCTGTGACTTTATCAAGTACTTTTGCGCCTGTTATTTTCCCTTTTTTAATTTGTGCGCCTATATAAATAAATGGTGAGACCAGTGCCAGTATTCCGCCGTAGGCAACAATAGGCTGTGCAATGTCAACTGCTGCTTCCATTGATTCCGAGTAGGTTTGTGAGTTGTCATCAACTTTTTCAAATGTGTTAAATAATTTCCTTTGAAGATTTTTTGCATCGCGCAATTGTTCTTCTGTTACATCCTGTTTTTGTAATTGTTCCTGCAGAAGTTTGTTTTCTTTTAACTCGTTATTTTTATATTTTTCATACGCATAATACTGTTTAATTACTGTCGGAATAAACATTGCGTATTCTTTTATTTTAGATTCCGGCTTTTTCGGATTTTTGACATCTTTAACTTCTTCGTAATCTTCTTGCGTATAGCCGATAAAGTTTCTGGGATCTTTTTCCAGTTCGCGTTTCGCGGTATATCTGCCTGCTCTTGATGCTGATTTTTGAAGTTTCAGCCCTATTAGTAAACCTGCAAAGCCTGTAACAACTGATCCAGCAAAACCTATAATGCCTTTACTCCCCCATTTGTGGGCTGTTAGCGAAGTAAGAATATTTTTAACCTTTTTCATTAAATTTTTAGGATTTCTGCGCGCGATTTCAGCTCCTTGTGACGGAATATTTTCTGCATCCTCCATCATAGATCTAAACAGATTTTTCCATTTTACATGATAGCCAGGGGCATTTTCTTTAAGTTCGCTAAATTCTTTATATAATGTTTTAGTTTTTTCGGAGCCGTTTTTATTTACGTAATTTCCTACAATCTTTTTAAGAGCGCCTGTTTTATTCATAATCGTACTGACAATAAGGCCGACTCCTGCGCCGAGAAATGGTGTGCCGTTAATCAAAACCTGTGCTGCCACTTCCATATTTTGTGAATACTTTTCAGCTTCGTTATTTATAAGTCTGACTGTTCTTTGGAGAACTTCTTTGTCTTTTTCAGCCTGTATAAGTTCTTCCGGTGTTAATTCTCGTGTTACAATTTTTGATTCGTCAGTATCATTTTTAATGGCGTTTTTGTAAGCCTTTCTGTCTTTAAAAAGGTTTATGATACTTGGCAGCATTTTTGTATTAAGTTTTTCTTTTTTTGATTTTTTCTTTAATTCAGGATGATCTGCAATTTCCTGTTTAGCTTTTTCAATTTGTTCAGGTGTGTAATCTACAAAAGCTTTAGGGTTTTTTAGCGCTTCTCTTGCCTGATAACGTGCAATTTTGGAGCTGTCAACCTGAAGCTTTGCGGCATATATGTTTGCAGCAACAAATGATATTAAGAATGCCGCAGCTGCACCCCATCTCCCCATAATGTCTTTATGCCTGAATTGAGCTGTATTTTTTCTGAATTGTTTATAGAATTTCATTGCTTCGGCTTTAAGATACGGGTCTTTTATCTTTTTTATGCTGTTTTCAGAAGTTAGTTCCCATCGAGTGAAATATGGATTTTTCTTGCCGTTTTGTAGATTAAATTCTGTTATTTTATCACACAGCTTTTTAGCTTCTTCGTTTTTTGTGAGTTTTTCTCCTTCAGCCCATATTTTTTTGTACATAGGGAATGCGACAAATTTTGCATAAGCAAAAAGACTGCCAAATCCAGTCAGGAGAGGTATGCCTGCAACTATTGGTTCAAGTGCTGTTTCAACGTTTTCTGCTACACTTTCGGAATGGTTATCCATAATATCAACGACATCCATGATATTTTTTCCGAGAGCTTTTGCATGCGCAAGTTCCTCATCTGTATACTGGTGCCTTTTATATAATTCTTCACGTTGAGTTTGTTCGTGACGTTGTTGTTCTTCCCATTTATTAAAATTATCTTTGTTTTTTGCTATTTGGGTGAGTGAATTAAAAAAATCCATATTTTTCCCTGTTTTTTATTTCCCATTATATATATTAAAAACAGAGATATAAATTTTTTGATAAAAGTATTAATTTTTGTAAATAGGTAAAATTATTTCAAATTCTGTAATTTTAGGGGTTGACTTATTAAGTCTTAAAATACAATTTTGTGCTTTCAAATTGTTTGCACATATATGCAAACCTAGACCACTTCCTTTTGATTTTGTTGTATAGCCTTCTTCAAAAATGGCCTGTTGTTTTTCCTTTGATATTGGCGTTCCGTTATTTGAAATTTTTATATGAACATTATTATTTTCTTTTTGTAATGAAATATTTATTTTGCCTTTTTGGTCAATTGCTTCTATTGCATTTTTTATTATATTTACTACGCATGAAAGAAATTTGTTTTCATCAATATATACTTTTGCGTCTGTATTTACTGAATTTGTTATTTTTATCTCTTTGTCGAGAATGTAAACTTTGCTTAAATGTATACCTTCTTCCAGTATATTTTTAATACTGCATTCTTTAAGTGAAATATTATTTAGTGATTTCAAATCCAGTAATGAGTTATACATTATTTTAACAGATTTAGCAATAGAGTCCAACCCCTTATCAATGGAGCTGTTTTTTACCCCTTCTTCTTCCAGATATTTTTTTATTATTTGTGTATAAATATCACAAATAGAGAGGTGATTGCGTAACTCGTGTACAACACATCTGGATTGTTCGTATACAATATCTGTATTATTCATTTGTTCCCCTTTTTAAATTTAAAGGTTCAGCTTTTTTGGCTGAACCTTTAGTACTTTTGTCAAATAAAAGTATTAAAAATTAGACTGCCATTTTAGTGTGTCTTCTGTTTGCGAATCCATTGTTTAAGGCGTAAAGTACTGCTTGTGTTCTGTCGTTTACCTGTAATTTCTGGAAAATATTATTCACATGTGTTTTTACTGTAGTTTCGGAAATAAATAATTTTCCTGCAATACCCTTGTAGTTATTACCTTGTGTAAGAAGGTCAAGAACTTCTTCTTCTCTTGCGGTTAAATATGTGAGCAAGTTTTCTTCCTGCGAATTATTTGCTTCGTTTTTGAAGGAGCGTTGAAAGTATTCAAAAAATCTTGATGTAAGAGCCGTAGGAAGATAAACTTTTCCAGATGTTACTTCATCCATTGCGTAAATAAGTTGTGCAGATGCCATTGTTTTTAATACATATCCTTTTGCTCCAATTTTCATTGCACGAAATATAAGGTCGGCATCATCGTAGGCACTTAATGCAATTACTTTTACTCCGATATCAAGTTTTTCTAATTCTTGTATTGCCTGGAGTCCGTCTTTTTCCGGCATATTTATGTCCATTAATATAATATCAGGGCGATATTTTTTTGCAAGATTAATACCTATATTGGCGTTTGTTGTTGCACCTGCCACATCATAGCTGCTTTCAAGAGTAATTAACTCTTTAACTCCTCTTAAATGTTCTGCGTTATCATCAATCAACAGTACCCGTGACCTTTTTTTATACTCTCTCATTTCTTATCTCCCTGTTTTTTGTTTATCCTCTACACTATAAATACTACAACTTTTAGAGGGGTATTTTCATCCATGCCCCGATTGATATTGTAATTGTAAAGGTTTGAGAATTTGTCCTACATCTTTGGATTGATGAATTCCCTCCACCATGCTCTACACCATGCTTTTCCAGAATTTGACCGCATGGTTGATTTTAAATTATCTAATATTTTCGAAGTAGTCTTGCTGTGGTATAATTATTGTAGTAAGAGGTTAAGGATATGGATATATTAATATTTTTAGTTGGTTTTTTTATTGGTGCTTTGTGCGTATTTATTCCGTTTAAATTTATAAATAATAATAGTAAAGTTTTACAGGACTTGATGCTTGAACAGTTGAAACTTTATTTTGAGAATACTGCTAATAGGATTTTCAAGGAAAATTCTTCTGAATTGTCCAGCCAAAATAAAGAAAAGCTTGAAGAATTTTTTACTCGTTTCAGAGAAAAGATTGATGATTTTGAAAAACGTGCCGAGCAAAATTTCAAGGCAGAAACCGAGAATTTTACAAAATTTGATATGAATATAAAAAGTTTTCTTGAGACAGGAAACAAAATATCTCATGATGCAAATTCGCTTGTAAATGTTATGAAATCAGATAACAGAGCCTCCGGCAGATGGGGTGAGATTGTTCTTGAGCGCGTACTTGAGGCATCCGGTTTAAGAAAAGATGAAGAATATAAAATTCAGGCGGGAACTGCTGAGGGCAGACCTGACGCTACAGTATTTTTGCCTGAAGGCAGATGTATTTATATTGATAGCAAAACATCTTTTGCAGCCTGGGACGGATATGTTAATGCACAATCAGATGATGAACGGCAAATTCATTTAAGACAATTTATTGATTCTACAAAAGCGCATATTTCAGGGCTTGCAAAACGTGATTATTCCATAGAAGAGGCTTCGCCTGATTATGTTTTGATGTTTATTCCGATAGAAAGCTGTTATTCTATGATGTTTTGTGATGACTGTGCCCTGTGGGATTTTGCGTGGAAAAATAAAGTTATGCCGGTATCACCTTCAACTTTGTTGGCGGCTTTGAAAATTATTAATTCTTTCCATGTTGTCGACAGGCAGAATAAAAATATTCAGGAAATGGCTGATCTCTGTACAGGAATTCATGACAAATTTGCAGATCTTTTGAAAGAACTTCTGAGAATTCAGGATAATCTGGCAGGCTCTTTGAAAAAATTAAACGGAAGAGGAAATATAATTACCCAAATTGAAAAACTGGAAAAACTCGGATGTAAATATTCAAAGGATTTGCCGGAACTTCCATCGGAAATCGTTGAAGATAATTAATGTTGTCGGCATCTTGTTTTTGTATTCCAATCAAGATCATTACAATAGAGATAATCCATATTTTCATTGTATAATACCCATGCAGTGCAGGCTTTGCCTGAATCTGACTTATTTATTGATTTGTTACAGTAATCTTTAAATTTTTCTTTCGGATATTGTGTCTCATTTGCTCCGAGAGGAAGAATTTTGGCTGGAGTCAGGTAAAGATTAAAGTAAAACATGTCTTTGCCCAGTGTACATTTACCTTTTTGTGCACAATTATTAAGTAATACAAAAAGATCCATATGGTTAATACTGTTAAATGCATAACCGGAGGCAATTATTGTGCCGTCCGTTAAAACTAAATGCGGGATTTTTTTATTTGTACAGTAGTTCTTTTTATTCCATCAAGAGAGTATCTGTCATATTGTAGTAAATTGTCGTCTGTATTTATGGTATTCATATTTTCTGACATATATTGCCAGAAAATTTCCACTTGAGAGTAGTCTGTTTGTGTAGTTCCATCGTCATTTGTTGTTGTTACAGTTTTACCCATTCCCCAGTTTTCTGGTTCGCCATGTTTGCTTATTGCCATTAAATATGCTTGTTGCAATGTGGAATATGCTTTTTTTAATTGTGCAACTGTTTTTTTATCTCTGTGGTTTGCTATAAGCGAAGGCAAGGTCATCGCGGCAACTACTCCGATAATTCCTAACGTAATCAAAACCTCTGCTAACGTAAACGCACAGCGTTTACGAGGTGAAAAAGAGAATAGGTTAATAAGTGAATAAGTGAATAAGTTCGTTTCGGGGAGTTATTTTTGTCATGCTGATGTTGTTTCAGCATCTGATGGTAATCGCTGCACCTGCCACATTGGTTTTTGAATGAATTTGTTTTTGTAAAATATAAATTATTGTTCATAAATCCTCCAAAAATATATGCTTATTTCTTTAAAAATAAGTATTTCCCAGACTAAAAAGTGATTAATTAATCCCAGTAACATTCTTATTATAAACGTATAATCTCAATTATGCAAGAGTTTAAAAATTATAATTTAAAAATTCGTTATAGGATAAGAAAAAATCGTAAAAGATTAGGACTTTCGCAGGAACGTCTTGCAGAAATTATTGATTGCAGCAGGGAGCATATTGCACGTATTGA
>CALVCJ010000060.1 GCA_944326015.1 Candidatus Gastranaerophilales bacterium | reverse complement strand
TATTAGCTTAATAAGGAGAAAAATATGACTAAAGAAAATTTTGAAAAAGCTCTTGAATTCTTATTTCCTTCTGAAGGTGGATATGTAAATAATAAAAAAGACAGAGGTGGACCTACAAATATGGGAATTACCCAAACGACTTTGAATTCCTATCGTAAACGAAAGGGGTTAGCATACAAAGACGTTAAGAATATTACCAGAGATGAAGCAAAAGCTATTTATTATGATGATTATTGGAAGGTATCAGGTGCAGATAAAATATCAGATCCAAATATGGCTGTTGCTATGTTTGATACTGCTGTGCTACATGGCCCTGGAACTGCAAAAATATTTTATAATCAGAGCAATGGCGATTTAAATAAATTTCTCGAAATAAGGCAAAAGAGTTATGATAAAATTGTTGCTAATGATCCTGAACAAAAAATATTTTATAATGGGTGGAATAATAGAGTTAATAATTTGAGAAATAGTATAAAAAATAATAAATTTGTGGATAAAAACTCTAATTCAATAGATCAAGTACCTTCAAAATTACTTAAAATAGGTATTGAAATGAATGTGGATAATTATGGTAATCCAATTTTTACCCCGGAAGAAATCGGAAATATGACAAGCGAAGAGTTTGAAAGAAATTTGCCAATAATTGAGCAGCAATTAAAAGATGGATTAATTAAGCCTCAATCCGAGCAGCCAAAAGATTACTCAGGTTATAAAAATCCCGAAACCGGCACAGATAAAATCTATACACGAGAAGATATTTCAAAAATGTCAACAAAAGAATATTCAGAAAATGAAAAAGAAATTCTTGCCCAAATGAACAGTATCGGAATTCCTTACAAAAACGATTTACCGTCAGATGCCAAAACACATGAAAAAAGTTATCCAACATCGTCAGAAAATGCTGATGGTAAATGGGTTACGATTAATGGAAATCATGTTTTAATAAAAGACTAGCCCAATCTGCACCTCGAAAAAATGAAAAAGAGAATTTGGGCAGGAAAAGTTTAAAAAGTTGCGAAAATTTGATGAGAAAAATTCTCTTAAAATTTTTACATGCAAAAAACCGCCCACAGTGGGCGGTTTTTCAATTTTGTATCTGCACTGATTCTCAGTTTGCGAACTAAAAAACGGAGAGGGTGGGATTTGAACCCACGGAGAGTGTTACCCCTCACAGACTTTCGAGATCCGCACCTTAAACCACTCGGACACCTCTCCTTGCTTATTTTTATTATATCTAAAAGATAAATTTTAGCAATTTATTTAAATTTTATATTAATCATTCTGTCATTTAAATTATTTTTTTAAGATTGATACAATAACAACTGAATACAATCTTAATGTTGTTGAATTGTTTTTGCAATAAGCTTTAGAGTATAAAGTTGTTGTAACTGTCATCTATCATGTCTTGATCAATGCCGATATAACGAAGTGTTACCTGTGGGGAACAGTGATTAAAAATTTTTTGCAGTACAGCTACATCTTTGAATTTTTTATAATGATGATATCCAAAAGTTTTTCTCATTGTGTGAGTCCCGATTTTGCAATCAAGGCCAGCTCTCCGGCAAGCATCATTTACTATTCTATAACACTGAGTTCTTTCCATTCGGTTATGGAAAATGGATAAAAACAAAGGTTCATCGGGTTTTCTTCCTTTGGTAAACTTTGCAAACATTGGTTTTAGTTTTGAATTAATCGGGAAGCATTTGTATTTACCTGTTTTTTTTTCTGTAATACAAAGGTAGTCTTTATCTCTTACATCACACACATCTAAATTTAAAATGTCCGAAATTCTAAGCCCGCAGTTTGTACCGACTGTAAAAAGCAGTAAGTCTCTTAGGCTTTGTTTTTTTAGTATGCTTTCAATTTTTTTTAGGTCACGTTTTTTTCTGATGGGTTCTACAATATTCATAATGCTATCCTTTCTTAATTCCATAAGAATAAATTTTTGAATGCTTGAATCGACTCAAAAACTTTAATTAATTAACTTATTAATATGGAAAAATTCACAAAAAAGCTGAGTTAAAATCTTTACAATCTTAATGCAGGCAGAATCTTGGCGGGATGTTAAACTAAATTAAACATGACAAAAATTTTATATGATTGGGACTAATTTATTTCCAGTAAATTGATATAATCAATACAAGCATTATTATTGCGGAAACTGCAAAAGACAGGCCTGTTAATATCCAATAAAGTGAAATTCCTGTTTTCTGTTGTTTACAGACCATTACTGAAGACTGTTTTTTTGTTTTTTTAGATGTTGTTTTACGTAGTTTTGCGGGATTTTTTTGTTTGCTTGATAAAGCATTTTTTGCCTTTTTTTCTGTATATTTCTCTGCGAGAGTTTCCCCGCCTGTTTTACCTGTTACGAGAAGTTCTGTGTCATAATGAAGCCTTAAAATGTCCGAACTTGCCCTGCGGTGAAAAACAGAATAGCTTATTGCAATTTCAAATGCTCTTTTAAGGCATTCTAAAGCTGTCATGCCGTCTTTTTTTACGGAAGATGAATGAACAGCACTATTGCCGTGTTTTTTCAGGAAATATAAATCATTTATAAACTCTTTTTCGTTTTCTGTACCTGTAGAGCAGTCATTTAATGTCGCAAGCATATCATCGAAAGTTTTTATGCCGCCTTTGCCGTTTTTTGTGGAACTTTGTGTATCTCGCTCACAGCCGGATGGCTCCGTTTTTTCAAATGTTATGTTTTTCCCGAGAACTTTTTTACAGACATTTTCGCCAAACTTTCTTGTCTGGGTCATGCATTGTTCAAAATATTCGTCCCTATAAAGTTTTTCGGCTTCTGAAATTATTTCAAATAAATTTTTATCAATCTTTTTGAGAAAATCAAAGTTTGTGCTCATTATTATATATTTGTAACAAAACTGAAATAAAATAGCAATATTTAATTTGGAAGATGTAGCAAAACAAAAATTTAACAATTAAAAAAGCTAGGTTTGTGTATAAGTTTACACTAAACAATATCTAAATTTTTTCATCCTGAATTGATTTCAGTATTTAATTAATGTGAGATACTGAAATACATAGATCAATCTGATGTTTAGCATACAATATTCCTTATATCTTGTATAAATTTGTATTAAAGTTATAAATTTTTGTTTATTGTAACGAAATGTAAATATAAATTTATAATACCTGAAACCCTTGCTATAATCCCTATAGGATAGGATAGGATAGGATGCGATGCCGATTTATCAATTATTTTAGCCATTCTGTTTTTATTTATGTATGAAAAATAAATGAAAGGATGGTTATTATGAGTATTACAGTTAAGGATTTATTTCAATATGATCCGAATTTTGATAAAGCAAAAATTCAGCGTCTGACGGGAAAAAAGAATTATAAAAAAACTGATACTATAGATTTATCAAGATTAGCCGGTTTAAATGATAAAGATTTATCAATTTTTGCCGCCCAAAAGGAGGGTAAAACATTTGTAAATTATATACAGGATGACAATATGCGTACACAGGTCTCAGATGCGGCAGGTGTTAAGATTGATGGTAAAAAAGAAAATAAGTCAAATGCCGATAATGTTACTAATATTCCAACGGATAAGAGTATTTTTGATATAGATAAGCAGGAACAGAAAGTTTCAAAATAAACATAGTATTAACAGATGGCTGCTAAATTAAATCTTTATGATGAAAATGTTTTGTTCCTTCAACGTAATCTTTTACGATGTTGCCGTTGCCGATAAGTTTGTATTTATAAATAGTTAAGCCGTCTAAGCCCACAGGGCCTCTTGCATGGGTTTTGTTTGTGGAAATCCCGACTTCTGCTCCGAAGCCGTAGCGGAAACCGTCAGCAAAGCGCGTTGAGGCATTAAAATATACCCCTGCAGAATCCACTTTATTCATAAATTTTTCTGCATTTTCTGTATTTTTTGTAATAATACTGTCAGTATGCCCCGAACCGTAAGTATTTATATGTTCAATTGCTTCATCCACATTTTTTACCGTTTTGAAAGATAGAATTTTATCGCCATATTCATGCGACCAGCTTTCGGGGTTATTGATAAGCTGAATTTCAGACAATTGCAGTGCCGCAAGTAAATTATCTATATACGGAAATTTTTCATGGATTAAAAGCGTTTCAACTGAATTGCATGCGCTCGGGTATTGAGTTTTTGCATCAGTTACAATTTTTATTGCCATATCAAGATCAGCCGTTTCATCGACAAATATATGGCAGATGCCGTCAGCGTGCCCCAGAACAGGTATTTTTGTATTTTCTTTTATAAATTTAACAAGCTTGTTCCCACCTCTCGGTATAATCAAATTTATATATTTATCGCATTTAAGCATTTCTGCAACATCTTCATGCGTAAACACCTGCTGAATAACATTTTTAGGGAAGTTTTCAACCTTTTCAAGTGCTGAATTTATGACAGTAAGAATTTTTTTGTTTGTGTTAATACTTTCTTTTCCGCCCTTTAAGATTACTGCGTTTGCAGATTTAATTGCAAGAGACGAGATTTGCGCGATAACATCCGGTCTTGCCTCAAAGATTATGCCGAGAACCCCGATAGGACATGAAACTTTATACAAAGTCAAATCGCTGTCAAGTTCGCGCACCAGAAGTTTTTTATTAACAGGATCTTCAAGTTTTGCAATATCTCTTATCCCTTGAACCATATCGCGCATTTTGTTTTCATCAAGCTTGAGACGGTTGAAAGTTGATTTATTGAGTTTACCTGTCTCAACAAGAGTTTCAGCTTCTTCTAAATCTTTTTTATTTGCATCAAAAATTTCTGATTTTGACGCTTCAATTTCATCGGCAATTTTGATTAATGCATCGTTTTTTATTTCAGTTGATAAGTCAGCAATTTTTAAAGAAGCTTCTTTTGCGTTTTTTGCGATTTGTATAAAGTCCATTTTTACCCCTCATACCCTCTTCCTCATTCCCTCCCACAAGGGAGGGAGGAGTTATAACAGTGTAATATTGTCGCGTGTAATTATTGCATCGTAGTTTTTAAAGCCAAGAATTTCCATAATGTTATCAGAGTGGCAGCCGATTACTTTACGGCATGAATCCGAGCTGTAATTTACTATCCCGCGGGCTATTTCGTTGTGTTTTTCATCAAGGATTGAAACAACATCACCCTTGTTGAATTCGTTTATAACCTCGCATACGCCGATTGGCAGGAGGCTTTTTTGTGCTTTTAAGGCCTTTTTGGCGCCGTCATTTACCACAATTTGACCTATGATATTTGTGGCATAGCCAATCCACCGTTTTTTGTCCGGTAAATTTTCTGTTTGCGGTAAAAACATTGTACCGATTTCTTCACCTTCAAAGATTTTTTGAATAACATAAGGGATTTTGCCGTTTCCGATTAAAACTTTTCCGCCGAATCTTGTAACAATCTGTGCGGCTTTCAGTTTTGTTCTCATACCGCCTCTTCCGCCTTCTGAGGCGTCTGTTCCCAGTGCAAGTATATCTTCTGTTACTTCTTTAACCGTTCTGATAATTTTGGCATCGGGATTTGTTTTCGGATTTTTATCATATAAGCCTTCAACATCAGAGAGGATTACAAGTAAATCTGCATCAAGCTCGCTTGCTACAAGTGCTGAAAGTTTATCATTATCGGTAAAACAAACCTGCATGTGTTCAAACTGCGGATGAACTTCAACCGTTGAAACAGTGTCATTCTGGTTAATAATTGGTACAACTCCTAGTTCAAGAAGTTTATTAAGAGTTGTTCTGAGACTCAAATATCTTTGTCTTAAAGAAAAATCGTCTTCGGTTAAAAGAATTTGAGAAGCAATAAGCCCGTAAGTATCAAAACCGCTTTCATAAATGGACATTAATTTACTCTGTCCTATTGCGGCGCACGCTTGTTTGAGTGCAACACCTTCGGTGCTTTCAATTCCTAATCTTTTTTTGCCTAATCCTACGGCGCCTGATGTTATTACGATGACTTCTTTACCCTGCCTTGCAAGACGTGCTAAATCTTCAATAAATGAAAAAACTCGCGGTAGGGACACATAGCCGTCATCTCCTCTTAAAATATTTGTTCCGAATTTAAAAACGATACGTTTTGCTTTAATAAATTCCTGTCTGTCCATAATCAAATTATATTACAAAAAAGCAATTTGTTTAAATTTAAAAACATAAACAATGTTATCGGAAGTAAAAACAAACTATTAAAGCTACCTTGTTGTTACTTTCTTGTACCGACAAGAAAGTACCGCAAAGAAACTCCCGGCTTTCACTTTGTTCACTAATCAATTGTAATTGCTCAACCTGAGCTGGCTAAACTCGCTTATCGGTCTCCCTGAACTTGTTTGACTGCTTTTGCCGAAATCTTTGATTTCGTGCAAAATGTCCCAATGCGGGCAGGGTCTTATTGACTTTCCGCTCAAACAATAGCCGGCTTGTTGTCGTTTCGCAAACATTGATTGTTCACTACGCTAACAGCCGAATTATTTGTAAATTGCGACGATAGCGTAAAGAACAATAATTGCAGGCGAAGTAAATATCAAAGGTGTGTATTGTTTGAGCGGTAAAGAGATGCTGAAACTAGTTCAGCATGACTAAGATATAGCGAGTTTACACACCTCTGGCTGAGCCGTTGCAATTATTAGTGAATGAAGCGTGTCGATGGTTTTGAGGCACTTTTGCCATCAAAAGTGCCCCTGTCTGGAGGACCCGCCGGAGGCAAACAAACTACGATTAGGTTGTTTTTTAGTTGCCGATAACATTGTTTATGTTGTAAAATAATTGCTCCTTTGAGAATTTAGTTATATACTAAAGTTATTATGAAAAATGTTAGACAAACAAATATAAATATTCACAGGGACAGCTGGGTTGAGATTAATCTTGAAAATATCGCATATAATATGCGTTCAATAAGAAATAATACCCCGAAGAGGATTAAACTGCTTGCAGTTGTAAAAGCTGATGCTTACGGGCATGGTTCTGTTATGATAGCTCCTACGCTTCTGGCATCAGGTGCTGATATGCTTGGAGTTGCATCAATTGATGAAGGCGTTGATTTAAGACAGGCAAAGATAAACTGCGATATTCTAGTTCTTGGTGCGGTTCCTGTTTGGGCTGTTGAAAGTGCAGTTAAGGCTGATTTAATAATAGCAATTTTTTCGAAAGAACATTTAGCAGCCTGCAAACAGGCTTATGAAAGAACTGGGAAAAGACCGAAGGTTCATGTAAAACTTGATACGGGTATGAACAGAATTGGTGTTTCAATTGATGATGCAGTTGAATTCATTAATGAAGTTCGAAAAGCTGATTATTTAGAATTTAGCGGTGTGTTTACCCACCTTGCCAACGCTGAAAACAGAGAAAAAACACAAATTCAGATTGACAGATGGAATAGTGTTATATCACGGATAGATACAACAGGTTTGCTTCTTCATATCTTAAATACTGCCGGTGCTATGTGTTATGATGTGATAAATTCCAACATGTACAGAGCAGGTATAGGAATTTACGGCCTTTATCCGGATTTGCCTGAGGAAGGAACAATCAGAAAACCTGACTTGAAACCTGTTATGTCATTAAAAGCGCGCATTGTAAATATCCATGAAGCCCGTGACGGTGAAGGAATAAGTTATGGGCACACATTTACGGCTCATGGTAATAGAAAAATTGCAACAGTTCCGCTTGGCTATGCTGACGGTGTTCCGCGCGGGCTTTCCAACAAGATTTCAGGCAATTTAAACGGTAAAGATGTTCCGCAGGTCGGAAATATCACAATGGATCAGATGATGTTTGATATTACAGGAGTTGATGCTGAGCTTGGAGATGTAATTACTTTGCTTGACGAAAAATATTCAATTGATGAGTGGGCCAAAATTCTCGGAACAATTAATTACGAATTGACCTGCCGTTTGAAGGTTAGATTACCGAGAGTTTACACAAGATAACATGGACTCATCTGTAAAATGGAGGTAGAGCGGGTTTTTTATGAAATTTGATTTAGGAATAATAGGCGCAGGTCCCGCAGGCTATACAGCGGCATTTCATGCAAGAGCAAAAGGGTTGACAGTTATCCTTTTTGAAAAAGATAAAATTGGCGGAGTTTGCCTTAATAAAGGCTGTATTCCGACAAAAGCAATTTTGCATTCGGCAGAGATATACGAAGAAATGAAAAATTCTGCCGATTTAGGAATAAATTGTTCTGATATTTCTGTTGATTATGCAAAAGTAGTTGAACGCAAAGACAAAATTGTTGAAAAATTAAGACGTTCTCTTGAACTTGCCCTGAAAAATGCTGGTGTTGTTACTGTTAATGCAGAGGCAGTTATTTGCGGCAATAATTGTCATTGCGGACTTGATCCGCAATCTCATTATGATGAAGATGATTGCGAGATCCCGAAACAAGTTCGGGATGACACTATAGAAAGACAAGAGTGCAACTCTATTATTGCAAACGGTGAAGTTTATGAATGCGGGAAAATTATTACGGCAACTGGTTCAGCGCCGAGAGACTTTGAAAATTTAAGATTTGACCATGAATTTGTATTGAGTTCAGATGATATTTTGAATTTAAAAAAACTTCCTGAAAGTATTGTTATAATCGGCTCCGGTGCGATAGGAATCGAGTGGGCAAGGATTTTCTCAGCTTTTGAGGTTGATGTAACTATTGTTGAAATGGCTGAACATCTTTTACCTTTGGCAGACATTGAGATTTCAAAGCGTGTTGAACGTATTTTTAAAGCTAAAAAAATAAAAACTTATCTTTCAAACAGCGTAGAAAAAATTGTAAATAAGAAAGTTTATTTGGCGTCAGGTGATGTGCTTGAACCGGAACTTGTACTGTTGGCTGTCGGAAGAATTCCGCAAAAAATTTTAGATAATCTGACATGTATCGGGGATGCATGCGGGAAAATTCAACTTGCACATTTCGCAATAAAGCAGGCTGTGGAAGAAGTTTCGGGTATTGAGTTTAATAAGGAACTTGTGCCTTCTGTTGTTTACGGCTGCCCTGAAATTGCGTGGGTCGGAAAACGCGAACAGGATCTGGAAGAAGGAACATATAAAAAATCAAATCTTCTTATTTCTGTGCTTGGAAAATCACATTGTGACAACTGTTCTGAGGGGGTTATAAAAATTCTTTCGCGTGATGGAAAAATTATCGGGGCTCATATAGTTTCAAAAGAAGCATCCGCTCTAATTCAGCAAATAATAATTGCTATGCAGAATGACTTAAGCATAGATGATTTGAAAAAAGTTTGTTTTGCTCATCCGACATATTCCGAGGGAATTTTTGAATGCTTATTTAAGTAGTTCAACTGTCTCGCGCTTCTCACCCGGCGACATTAAACGAGCCTCCTTAATTTGCATTCGTGCATTCAGCACTTTGCAAATGTACTCCGCTCTCTGTCGCCTCGCGCTAGATAGTTCCTGTCCAGAAAGGGACTTTACCGAAATTCCAGTATGTATTTGTCGGATTGAGATCCCTGTGTCGCCAGATTCTTTTGCGTTCAACTTTTGTTTCGGTTTGTTTTTTGTCGTTTTCATCCGGCTGAACCTGAACTTCTTCTTCTGTTGTTACCTGTGAACCCGGGACTTCGTAAACTTCTGCATAAGCGCATCCTGCAAAGCATAATAAACAAAATAAAGTTATCAAATTTTTCATACGAATTACTCCTGATTGTACTTTCTTAATTATATTATAACGTTATAAGTCATGAAAATCAATATTTTTGCTATTAAAAATTTATGCTTACCGTCATGCTGAATTTAGTTCAGCATCTCGTTACACCCTGCCAGCATTGGGACATTTTGCACGAAATCATAGATTTCGGCAAAAGCAGCCAAACGAGTTCAGAGCCTGCCCTGAATTTATTTCAGGGGTGAGACATTATTAACAGTTAGCATAAATTTTAATATAACCTTGCAAGGTTACATTTTTGGTATTACGATTAAAATATGCACAAAAGACTTCCGGATTATTTAAAGAGACCTATAATTGATACTGATAAAACCAGAACTGTCAGAAGAATTTTAAAAACAAAGTGTTTAAATACGGTTTGCGAAAACGCCCGCTGTCCGAATAAAAATGAATGTTATACGAAAAATACGGCAACTTTTTTGGTTATGGGAAATAACTGCACCCGTAACTGCCGTTATTGCAATATTACCTGTTCAACGCCCGAACCGCTTGATAAAAATGAACCGCTGCATATTGCACAGGCTGTTAAAGATCTGGGGCTTAAATATGCGGTGATAACATCTGTTACACGTGATGATCTGCCTGACGGTGGGGCTCAACATTTTGCAAATTGTATTTATGAAATCAGAAAAATTTCACCTGATATAAAAATTGAAATTTTAACTTCTGATTTTAAAGGCGGCAGAAATTCTCTTGATACAATAATTAAGGCTCATCCAGATGTTTTTAACCACAATATTGAAACGGTAAGAAAAATATTTAAAACAGCACGCCCGCAGGGAAATTACGATTGCTCGCTTGATGTCTTAAAATATGTGAAAGACAACAGCAATATTATAACAAAATCAGGTTTGATGATAGGGTTGGGCGAAACTTTTGAAGATATAGAAGAAACTCTTGTTGATTTAAAATCCGCAGGCTGTGATATTGTAACAATAGGTCAGTATATTCAGCCTTCAAAAGCTCATCTTGAGGTTTCAAAATACTATACACCTGATGAGTATGAAAAATTGAAACTTTTAGCTGAAAAAACAGGCATAAAGCATTACCAGATAGGACCGCTTGTCAGAAGTTCATACAGGGCGTCAGAATTAGTCTAACTGTTAAATTTTGTAAATTGGCTGTGAACCACGAGAATTAAACATGTACACTTCGCTTTACCTTCTAGTGGCTTGTGTTGAGTTTGATTTTCTCTTAAGAAATTAATAAATTTTCTCAAAGAAACGTTAACGCTGCCCTCAATGACTGGTGTATGAAGCTTTTGATTCTAAGGAAGTTGTGTGGTATAAGCGGTGTTCCCGCCATTTTCCGTAATTTCGGGGGGGGGGCAATTCTCAGCTAATCGGATGTCAGGACGTCTGGAGGTCAAGCTGGTATAATAAAAGAACATT
>CALVCJ010000059.1 GCA_944326015.1 Candidatus Gastranaerophilales bacterium | reverse complement strand
AATCAACCTATGAAGTTGAGAGAAATTTATTCAACAGACAAAACAGTAATTTCTTTTGAAGTTTTCCCGCCTAAATCAGAACCTGAAAAACTGTTGAAAGAAACAGCAATTCTAGCAAATCATAGCCCTGCATTCATTTCTTTAACTTATGGAGCAGGAGGCAACGAAAACAAATCTTTTAATCTTCTCAAAAATATTAAAGATGTGGGAATTAATGTAATGCCTCATTTTACCTGCATTACAAGCACGAAACAAAATATTGAAAAAGATATAAAAAAACTCTCACAACTGGGTGTTGAAAATATTCTTGCACTGAGAGGCGATATTCCGCAAGACAAATCTTTAATGAAGCATGACTTTCACTATGCAAATGAACTTGTGAGCTTTATTAAAGAAAAAACAAATTTATCAGTCGGAGTCGCAGGCTACCCTGAAGGTCATATAGAAAGCCCTGATTTAAAAACAGATATTGATAATTTAAAAAGAAAAGTTGATGCGGGAGCCGATGCTATTTTTACGCAATTGTTTTTTGAAAACGGATTTTTCTTTGATTACGTAAACCGTGTAAGAGATGCAGGAATAACTATTCCTGTTATTGCCGGAATCATGCCTGTAATAAGCAAAAAACAGGTACATAAAATGACTTCAATGGCAAATATATCCGTTCCGAAAAAATTAAAAGAAGCTCTTGAAAAATATCAGGGTAATGCTCTGCTTGATTTCGGCATAGAATTTGCTTCCGAACAGTGCAGACAACTTATTAAAGAAAATGTAAAAGGACTTCACTTTTATACACTGAATAAATCTTATTCAACCGATAAGATTTTAAATAGCATTAAGGAGTAAATATGAAAAATTTAAACAAACACATTGAACACACACTATTAAAACAGGATGCAAAACTGGAAGACTTTTTAAAATTATTTGAAGAAGCTAAAAAATATGAATTTTTGGGTGTATGCGTAAATCCTTTATACGTCAAACTTGCAAAAGAAAACCTCAAAAATTCTGATGTAAAAGTTGTTACTGTTGTAGGGTTTCCGCTCGGTGCAAACAAGACTGAAGTTAAAGCGTTTGAAACAGAAAAAGCAATTGATGACGGCGCTGATGAAATTGATATGGTTATCAATGTCTCAAAATTAAAAGACAAAGATTATGATTTTGTAATTAATGACATCAAAACAGTTAAATTAGCCTGCAAAGATAAACCATTGAAAGTTATTCTAGAAACAGATCTTTTAACAAAAGATGAAATAAAAAAAGCCTGTGAATTATGCATAGAAGCAAAAGCTGATTTTGTAAAAACTTCAACAGGTTTTGTAAAAAACGGAATAGGTGCAAAAGCCGAAGATGTAAAACTTATGTATGAAACAGTATCCCCATACGAACTGAAAGTAAAAGCATCAGGCGGGATCAGAGATAAAGAAACAGCCTTGAAAATGCTTGACGCGGGAGCAGAAAGATTAGGCACAAGTTCAGGCGTAAAAATCGTAACAGACTAGCAAAAAAATTTTTGTCCGGTTTTTCAAATTAAAAAAAGGAGAAAAATTACATGAATATAACTAAGCTCAATCCAATCGGATATAATGCACAGACATCTGACGGGAAAACTTATAAAAAATCAAATATAGGCAAATCTGCGGCTCTGGCAGGCATAGCATGTGTTGACATTTTTTTGAATAACAGTAAATACGGCAAACAGTTCCGCCTTGAGCATATACTTAAAAAAGATTTAAATATTAATATTCCGAAAAAATATTCCACACCGCTTAACATATTTGGTATAGCGCTTGATTTTGCCGGTGCTTTCTGTATTGGCACATGGATAGATAAACAAATTAATAAGCGCAGAGTAAATAAATTATCATAGCACCATATATTTTTACAATTTGTATTGACAATGTATTGACATTTTTAGAATACTATGTTATAATTTATTTATGGATAATGGTTTGATAAAATTCTATGAAATCCATTCTGTATCTGGCTTAACGTTTAGATTTAAACTTGACTTAAATCCGGTAACTAAAGACTATGAACCACATATCTGGCACAGACATCAGATAGAACCGGAACAGGTCGTTTCAGCATATATGAATTTAAGCGAAAAGTCCTGGAATTTCAAATATAATCGTTATGAATGTTATTCTGAGACAGATGATTTACATATATATCTCAACTATTATTCTAAAGATGAAACAAAAATTATGGTAATCACTGCTTTTAAACTATAAAGGAGGTCTTATGGATATAGATAAAAAGGATGTTATAGAAGACACAAATACATATTATGACAGTTTTGGCAATCTTCATAATATAGAAAATGATATTGAACAGGCTGAACAGGATGTTACCCGTTTAAAAGCAAATGTTAATTTCCGATGGACAGCTTCTGAAATTAGACGCGCAAAGCGAATTGCAGAAGCTAAAGGAATGCCTTACCAAACTTATTTAAAATCTACGCTTAAACAGGCTATGGATAGAGATGAAAAAATGCTTATGTAACAATATTGCACAGGAATTGAGCACGAAAATGTAAAATAGTGATAATACAAGGGTTATAGCATATGGGTGATGAAGACAAACAATTTGATGCCACCCCGAGAAAACTCGAACAGGCAAGAAAAGAAGGGCAGGTTGTTAAATCAAAAGATTTTTCAACAGCTCTTTCGTTGCTTATTCTGTTTTCGATAATTTTCGGGCTCGCACCATTTGTCTGGGATCAAATCGTACAGCTTTACACTCTTCTTTATGAGCAAATTCCAAACGGTCATCTTTCTGAAATAGGAATGACATACATACTTACAATAACTATAAAATGTACAGCATTAATTATAGCTCCAATACTTTTTGTAGCCTGGTTTGTCGCAATTATGGCTGATTTTATTCAGGTAGGTCCGCTTGTTGCAACAGCACCTTTAATGCCTAAATTAGACAAACTCAACCCCACAAAGTATTTCAAAAATATTATGTCCATAAAAACGCTTTTTGAATTATTTAAAAATATTTTAAAAGTTGTTTTACTCGGCTACATAGGCTGGAGTGTTTATATGGAGCATATTGAAAGTATTTTGATGCTTGCAGCAATAGATAATAATTTTGCCGTTATGATAGAATTCGGAAAACTCATAACAGATTTTATTTTCAAAGCATGCATTGCGTTCCTTGTAATTTCTGCAGCAGACTACGGGGTTACAAAGTGGAAGTTTTTAAAAGACCAGAAAATGTCTTTTAAAGAAATCAAGGATGAATACAAAAACACAGAAGGAGATCCAAATGTTAAAGCCGCGCTAAGACAACGCCGTATGCAGATGCTTCAAAAAGGAATGATGGATGCCGTTCCTGATGCAGACTTTGTCGTAACAAATCCCACGCATATCGCCTGTGCCTTAAAATACAAAGCCGAAGAAATGGCATCACCTATGCTTATTGCAAAAGGAACAGAGCTTATTGCAAAAAAAATAATTAATATCGCACGCGAACACGGAGTTCCTGTCATTGAAAATGCCCCTGTGGCCCGTGCGCTGTATAAAATGGTAGACTTAAACCAGCAAATCCCGCCCGAACTCTACAAAGCAATCGCAGAAATCTTACTTTTTGTTTATAAATTGAAAAATACTACAAATAAAGGTACAATAAAGTAAATTCTATGTTATTATAGATATGTAATCATGGTTATGCAAAATAAAAATAAACTACAAGAATATATAGATTTAGTTCAAAAAGTTGCAAAAGTTGAGCACAGAAGAATCCCTCAACACATGGTTGACTATGAAGAATTAGTATCAATCGGAATTTTAGCTATTCAGGTTTTAATAAAAAACAAAACTCCAGAGCAGCTTGAAAAATACAATTCCGCATATATTGCAACTGCCGTAAGATGGGCTATTAGAAACGAATTAAGAATAAGATATAAATGGTACTCTTTAAAACATAAACCTGAAGATGAATATAGCGAAGATGAAGCAGTAGAGGGCATGGATATGCAAAAAGCTAAAGTCCGTGAAGCTGTTTATGAAACAATCCTTTCAATTGATGGATTGGCTGCCGCTGCCAGTGATAATGATTCTCCGTTTGATTTCTTAAAAGATACTCATGCGCAACCGGATGAGCATGCAGAAATCACAGAACTTGGTAGAATGGTACGTGAAGCAATAGCAAAACTTCCCCCTAAAGAACGAACTGTCGTTGAATATAGATTTTATCGTAACATGCAGGTAAAAGATATTGCCCGTCAAGTAGGACTTTCATCATCACGCGTCACGCGTATTGTGCAATCCTCATTAAATACTGTTAAAGAATATCTGAACTCAAAAGGTCAGCATGGATATTAGTCGTCAATAACTAATATTCTTCCGTCATCCTTAATTTCTATCGGAGCACTTAGCGTTTTAACATAATCACAAGTTAATTTATCTTTATCAAAATCAAATTTTTCATCAATAAGATTATCTGCAACTTTATTAGAAATCAAATTGTCACCGCCTGAGGCAAGAAAATCATCCATTGCAACCGTATATATTTTGTTAGGATTTGGATTGTTAATATCTATAGGAACCTCTTTTCCAGTTTTATCAATAAATGATATAGATTTCACTTCACCTTTTTTCGTAACTGAGTATTTTAGTCCGGCAGGAATAACTATGCCAGGCCTGTTTCCAGGATTTACAAATGATTTAGCACCATTTTTAACCGCATCAACTACTTCTTTTTCAGTAAGTTTTAATTTAACCATATTATTTTTTAATGGAACGACTTCAAATACCTGCCGAGAATCAAGTTCACCTGGTTCAAAAAAACCTCTGATATTACCTGCATTGGTAATTGCGAGGTCAGTACCGAGTTCATGTTTAACTGCATCCATAATAAAAAATCCGTTTGCATTAGGCTCGATTAATCTGTTTTTTACCAGAGGAGCAACCGATTTAATTGTACCGAGGTGTTCGGGTTTGCCCAGAATATGCTCAAATACCCCCTTTAATACTCTGTTACGCTTAAAATTGTTTGATGCCGTAACATTATTCTGAGCCTTAACAATAATACCTTTTTTATCATCCCAGGTAATTTTCAAATCGCCGAAATATTCTCCGTCTTTTCCAGCCTGAGTGATGATGACTGGCTCATTAGACTTTGAATAAAGTAGGTTCTTTCCTTCTTTAATACCTTCCAACAAATCATGAGTATGCCCTCCTATTATGACATCAATTCCGGATGTTTCTCTGGCAATTCTCTGGTCTTTTTCAAGTCCGCAGTGTGAAAGAAGAATTATTTTGTTTATGCCTTGTTTTTTGTATTCATCGGTAAGTTTTTGAATATCTTTCAAAGTTTTTTCAAAATCGTCTATCCCTATCTGCTTTCTTGATTCATTATCCCTTATTCTTTCATGCAAATCAGGTGGTGCAAGACCTATAATAGCATATTTATGCCCGTTTTTTTCAATTACGAAAGACTTTTCAATAATACCATCAAGAGGATTTCCTTTGGGAATTTGTAAATTCATGCCTAAACTTTTAAATTTAGCGCCTTTTTTACTTTCAGCGATTTCGGAAGGACTCGCATCATATTCATGATTACCATCAGATGTAGCTTCAACACCCAGACCGTTCATATAAGTACTTGCAGCCTTTACAATATGTAAATCAGCACCCGCAGAAATATCCCCTGCAGCAAGCACAAATTTATCAGCTGTTGAATTTTTGCTTAAATTGTCATACATTGTTTTGGCAGTATAAATACGTGCCATATTGCCTATTCTGCCATGGTTATCATTTATATAAAAAATATCAGTTTGAGTATAATCTGGAGCGGAATACTTAAAAGCCGGCAATTTAGAAGGATAATTTAATACTTGAATTTTTTGCTGTATATTATCTGATTTTTCAAAAGTATCATGCTTAGAGTTAGGAATAATCGGATATTGCTGGGCAAAATGTGAAGTTCCATAGTCCGAGCTGAATAAAATTTTTTGTAAACCATTTATTATTAAATCCATATTTCTTACCTTTTACTCAAATTTATTAAATATCATCAATATCTTTTTTGCTAAAAAATGGCTTAATGTAAACAAACATTAAGCCGCTATTTGTATTTGAATTTGCTTATCTATCATAGCCTGTTTTTTTAAGTCTTTGTATGTTTTTAAACCTTCTACCCAATTCTCTACAAGATTTACGTCATTAGCGACAACCGATTGAGGAAGTGCAGCATGGTGTATTTTCGGGAGCAGGTAATCCTCTAAATACTCTACAGGTTTAGAAATATTATCGTCTGTATCATTACAAATAAATATCATTTTACCATTTTTATCAATCTTTGTACCTATAATTGTAATTTCATGCCCATTTATAATAGTATTATTACCATCAACTTGAGTATAACCGATAATTACATTTTCTCCAAGATTTAAGGCATCAGTTATCTGTTTTTTCATTGTATTAAAATCAGTCTCATAACCTATTAACCTAGCATTTTCGTCAACTTTTTGATAAGTTACGGAAATTTTATTTTTATCTTCAACGACAGATTCTGTAAATGTCTTTTCAAACTCTATCAACCCTTTATCATTCTGGTTAAATTTGCCTGCACGTTTATCAGTTAAGCTGTCATAGGACTGCTGCGAACCCACCTGCATGAACGTTGACTGCATTAATACATCAAGTGACGAACGCTCCAGAGGATCTTTATCAACAGTCTGGAAAAATGCTCTGATTACAGCATTTTTATCAGGTGCAAAGGTTAACGTTGCTTTGTCAAAATCATGAGCTTCATATGGTATTTCAAAAGCATTCAAAAGCCATATTGCATCAAGAGTATTATCAGCAAGATTATTCATTTTTATTGTCTTTTTGATTGCAAGTTCAGGTGAACTCAAACCTTCCGCAAATCGTGCAAATTCCGCAGGATGCTTCTGAGCAAGATTAAATTCAATACTTGACGCAACACAAGTCCCTGAATGGTCAACATCAATATCAGATACACCTGTAAATGAAGGAAATTGATTCGACATGTAGACGGATTCTGTCTGCGCTCTGTATTTATCTGGAATATTACCAAACTGCTGTGTAATTATATAAGGATCAGCCAGAGTTGCAACAGTATCTTTAAAAATTACCAGATTATTTAAACCTTGTGCCCGCGAAGTTGTTGCTATTTTATACAAATTGTCAAGCGTTGTGGAATTGTCATTTGAATCCGAATTCAACAAAACACCTGTTTTCAATAAAATGTTCAAGTTTTTTCGTGTCTCTTTGTCAGCTATTTTGGTTAATTCTTTATACTTATTTTTTTCATCATTTGAAGATAGTTCCGTACGAAGTCTAGAGGCAGTTAGAGCAGGGTAATACGGAACTTCTGTCATTATCGGATTTGATGTAAACGATGGAGAAATCTTCCTAGTTTCTTCACAATTATCGACATTTTCGGTTTTAATCTGCCTTATTGTGTTATAATTGTTATATTGACAGGTATTGAAATTTAAAGAATACACAATCCTACTCCGCTACTACTTATTTATATTAAAAAATAAAATAAAAAAAAATTGCTAAATTAGCTAAATAATGATTTACAAATGTTACAATCGGAATATTTTTAATTTGAAAATAAAAAAACTAACAAAAGAACAGTTGATAATTTCAGCAGACAGACTCACAAGATTCAAAGAGCCTGAAAGCAAATATGTCAGAGTATTTCGGGACATAATTCTTAACAATATAATTGAACCAAAGTTTAAAAAATCAAAAATTGACACTATGGACTATGAAATGCTAAAATGTTGCGCACAAAATGCAATCAATTATTCATTACCTGAAAGTGACGGAGATTTTCTAATAAATCAAAGGTTATTTGATTATGAAACCGCTGTATTCAACCTGAATTCCGATACTATGAAACTTTTGAAAAATAAAATAAATTACAAAGCCCTCATAAAACTCCTTCCCACAGGAATTCCTGACAATCTTAAATGGCTTAAAACTCTCTCTGACAATATACCAGATGATAAAAGTTTCGGTTTTCCGGTAAAAAAAATTATTTTATGCGAAGGTATAACAGAAGAAATATTGCTGCCTGTCTTTGCAAAAATATGTGGTTACAATTTTAAAAATAACGGTATACATATAGTTTCTGCAGGCGGGAAAAATCAAGTAGTAAAATACTTCTATAACTTCACATACAATCTTAAAATTCCGGTTTTTATACTTCTTGATAACGATGCAAAGGATAATCTTGATAAAATTAAGCCAAAATTACGAGAATTTGACAAACTTCATATTTTAAGAAGCGGAGAATTCGAAGATCTGTTACCTAATTCTTTAATATCTAAAACATTGAATTATGCAACAAAAAATATTTCTTTTGCTCCAGTGGAAGGACTAGAAAAATATACATCAAAAGCAAAATTTCTTGAAGAATTTTTTAAACACAGGGGCTTACATGAATTTAAAAAATCTGAATTTGCTAATCTTGTAAAACAAAATATTAATGAAGAAAGTGATGTATCAGAAGAAATAAAAGATATAATCAAAGAACTGGCTGATTTAAAAATTGATTTCAAATTCCGCCAATTGAATAGTTAAATAATACCTAAAAAACATCTGGCAAATAATCTAAAAGTCTGTTATAATATCATTATGAATGACAAAGATTATGAAGACTTTATTTCAACAGTAAGCCACGAATTAAGAACTCCTTTGACATCAATAAGAGGTTTTTCACAAACAATGTTGCATTCATGGGACAAACTTGACGATGAAAGCAAAAAAAAATTCCTTAAAATAATTGTAGATCAGTCAAACAGACTGATTACCCTTGTGGAAAACATGCTCTCTGTAACGAAACTCAAAAATACAAAAGAAAATTTTATATATACAGAATTCGCACTAAAACCATCAATTGACATGGTTATTTCAGTTGTAAAAAGTCAATATACTGATAAAACATTTGAAATATTAATCAGCAACAACCTTCCGCCTTTACTTGCGGATAAAGACAAATTTCAGCAAATTATGACAAACTTAATCGAAAATGCGGCAAAATACGGAAAAGAAAATTCCAAAATTACCATCCAAGCTTCGTATATTAACGATAAAATATCAATAAAGGTTATAAATGAAGGTATTGAAATACAAGAAAAAGATTACGACAAAATTTTCACAAAATTTTCACGCATAGATAATCCACTAACACGAAAAATTCAGGGGAGTGGTCTAGGACTTTATATAACAAAGAATCTTACTGAAAAAATGGGCGGGACAATCTCAGTTAAATCAGAAAATGAAAAAACAGAATTTACAGTAGTTCTTCCCGCAGCTAACATAGAACGGCAGGCGAGGGAAATATGCAGACAGTAACATTAATAATTGATAAAAGGCGTGAACTCTCGACTAAATATAAAAAATTGCTTGCCTCTAAAACTAACACTGCTATTGTCACAGGGAATCTTTTATCAGCTATAAAAATTATTAAAGACAAAGAGCCTGATTTAATAATAATTTCTGACAGTATTGACAGCAATCTGGGTGATTTCTGCAAAAAGATCAGAGGTTTAACTTATAATATGCGTCCTGTAATAATAGCCACCTCAAAATCTTCAGAACTTGAAGATAAATTATACGTGCTTGAAAACGGCGCAGACGATTTTATACCCGAACCTGTTGTACCAGAAGAATTTGTCATGCGTATTAAAGCACATCTCAGACGTGAACTTGAATCAAATATGGATCAAAAACTATTGCTTCCTGGAAGAAACTACTCTCTAAGAGCAGTTAAAAGAATAGTAAGCGACAATACGTTCTGGGCAGCCATGCTTATAAGTATTGAAAATTTTAAAAATTATAAAGAGACATATACAGGACTGGCATCTGACAAACTTATACAAACATACTGTGCAATCATTAATTCAGCATTAACTGAGAATGATTTTTTGGGAACAGTTGAAGAGAACAAGTTTTTAATTATTACAAACGGGTTAAAAGCTGAAAAAATTGCGAATTATTTAACATTTGCATTTGATTCAGTTGCCTCAAAATTCTATTCAGAAAAAGATAATAAACGCGGATATATGATTATGAAAGGTGATGAATTTGCCGGACGACGTTCAAATTTTGTACATACAACAATAGGAATTATTACAAATGAATTTATACAATATAAAGATCCTGGAAGACTTTTAAATTCCCTTATACAAATTCATCATATGGCTAACCTGAATTCAAAATCAAACTATCTTATAGAAAGGCCGCAAATCACAGCTGAAAATGCCGTAAATTTCGAGATTAACAAAAAAATACTAATAATTGAAGAGGACGAAGCCACAGCAATTCTTTTAAGGACAATTCTTGAACTTCAAGGATATGAAGTAATTACAACAAATAATTACAAAAAACTTCCTAATATAATTCCAGCAATAATAATTATTGACGCAGGGAAAGATAAAACACTAAAAGGACTGGAAACTTGTAAAAAAATCCGTCGAAAGAATAGCTATGATAAAACAAAATTGCTTGTAACGTCAGTTTATCATGATAAAGAGCTTGTTTTAAATTCAGGAGCAGATTTATATATTCCAAAACCATATGAAATTTCAAATCTGATAAAGTGGGTTGAAAACTTACAAAACTCTAGCCAATAAGATTTTCAAGAGTTTTTGCGTCACTTTCAGCTTTTTGCGGGCTTTTCATATTCATTCTGTTCATATAAGTTCTTAAAGCTTCACGTATAAGCTCACTTCTACTACGTTGCTCATTAGTTGCAACCCCATCAATTTTATGCAAAAACTCATCAGGCATAGTCACTAAAATCTTAGCCATAATTTTTACCCCGTTAACACTTCACACTGTTAGATATCAATATTTTACCACATTATTTAAAAATTTTCAAGAGGTTACTTACGGGATTTATATCGGAGTTTACACAGGATATTCTCAAAAGGCAGGCATAATGTCATTCCGAACTTGTTTCAGAATATTATTATCATTGTAGCCCCTAAAACAAGTCCAGAGTGACATTATCTTCCTACTTTCCTGTCTTCTAAATTGGCTGGATTGCTAGCATTAGCTCACAATGACGGTAAACGCTTGGTCAATGTACAAATTCACAATGCATAGGGAAATGCGGTATAATTTAATTATACCGCATTCTTCTCTAACTTATATCTTTATTGTGCACTAAAGGGAAGTTAGAGGAAAAATTTAGCAGGGCTTATCTGGCGTAAGCGGCAGCTCGAATTGTTTGCACTACATTCCGGCAGTTTG
>CALVCJ010000058.1 GCA_944326015.1 Candidatus Gastranaerophilales bacterium | reverse complement strand
ATCAGGTCTGTTTTTATACGCAAGATTTACGGCCTCTTCAAAAGTATACGGGAAAGGCTGGAATTTGTAATTATCAAGGACATTGATTTTTTCAACATGTGATGTTAAAAAAGCATCTCCGACATCTTTGGGAGGTTTGCTCAAGTCTTTCTTTTCATCAATTTTTTCTAAACTTACGGGAACATAATTGTTTTGAAAATTAAATGTTTCGGTATTTTCAATTTCGTATTCTGGGGCAAATGCAATATACATAGAATTGTTGAGTTTTACCAGCGCATTTTTATAGTTTTTTTCGGATTCAACAAGTGTAACTTTGGAATCGCTCAAATTTACTTCCGCATTAACAAGGTCGATTTTTGATCTTATCCCTTCATCGAAATATGCTTTTGTTCTCTGGTAGTTGCGTTCGTTAATTTGTACATTTGCTCTGTTGACATCAAGGGTAGCTTTTGCTGCCAGCACGCCGTAATAATTTGTTTTTACTCCGAAAATTGTTTCTAATACAGTGTCTTCAAATTCGTACAAAGCAGCCATTCTGTCAAAATTATACATTCTGATGTTTGCGTTTGTTTTTCCAAAATTCCACAGGAGCTGGCTGATATTTGCTTCAGCAGAATAAATATTGCTGCTGGTATTGCGTCTGTTATTATGGTTGTCAGTTATATTGTATCCTGTACCTACACCTATTGTCGGGAAATATTCGGATTTGGCAATCCCGAGATTTCCTTTGGCCAGTCCGTAATTGTAGCGGGATTTTTTTATTAAGGGACTGTTTTGAAGAGCTATTTCAATACAATCTTTAATATTTAAGACAGCATTTTTTTCTACACTCATCTGCTCTATTGCAAATGCTGACGCTACCGTAAAACAAAAACAAATTATCAGGGCTGCTGCCTTTATATTGAATTTCAAGATTTTTAATCCTCAGTTACAATATTATAACGATTTAAGCATAACTTTTGTTCATTTTAATCATTTATGAATAGGAAATTAAGGCAATTTTTTCGGATAAAAATACTTATATATAATATAGGTTAGTATAATTAGGAGATGTTTATGAAAGTTACAGGGTTTACCGGTATTTTAACGGCGATAAAAACTTTAAACAGGAAACAGAATATATTGAACAATACTGTTAAAGCATCAGGTCAAAAAGATTTATTCTGTCATAAATACTGGGATTGGGCTCAAAAACAGGGAGCTGTTGAAAAAACTGGCAAAGAAGCAGTTTCTCTTCACGGATACTTAAATGGTATAAATCACCATTTTATACATAGTCCTTATCCTAAAGCTATGGATGAAAAATTTTTCCAAACAAATATGACTCCAAGAGAAATGATAACTGAAACAGATTTTGATTTTAAAGAACTGAAGCCAACTGTTCAAAAACTTAATGTTTTTAGATGTATTTCTCAAAAACCTGAATTTTTCTCTGAATATCCGCTTTATGTAAAACGTTGTGCTATAAAAAAAGGTGACATAATTGATATGAAAGAATATGCTTATGCAACATCTGACATAAACTATGCAAAAGGTTATCTTCCGGATAATAAAGGAATAATGTATGAAATTGAAATTCCGGAAGGAGCTCGTGTCTCAAGAAAGGGAATACTAGGAGTGGATGATGAGATTGTATTCCCGAGAAGTTCAAAGTTTGAATGTATTGATGTCAGAAAAGTTAAAGATGCGGATAATGATTACATCCACGTAAAACTTCGCTATATAGTGCCAGATGAGCCATGGCGTACAATGGTTTAATTATCTTTCAATGACCAGAAATCCTTTTGAAGCATTACAAGAAATGGTATTAATTCTAAACGACCGACAAGCATATTGAAAATCATTATACATTTGCTTGCCGGATGTATTCCGTCAAAACTTCCCATGGGGCCTGTCAATTGTTCAAACCCCGGACCGATATTACCGAGCGCTGTAATACTGCCTGCAAGTCCGATTATGCTGTTGTGTTCAAGTATTGCAATAATAATTGATGTAATACCGAAAATTATAAAGTAATAAAATACATAAACTACAATTTGTCTTGTAACTTCTGCCGGAACGCTTTTGTTGTCAACTTTGATATTGATAATTGCATTAGGGTGCAGAATTCTTAAAAGTTCGCTTTTCATTGCCTTGTAAACAATAAGCCAGCGAACCATTTTTATGCCGCCGCCTGCAGATCCCGAACAGGATCCCATAAACATTACAATAAATAAAAGTACTTTTGAGACATAATCCCATTTTACAAAATCAACATTTGCACTTCCTGTTGATGTTGTAATACTTATGACCTGATACAATGCATCTGTAAATCCTTGAAATACTTCGTAACCGGTGTTAATTACAAGTGAAATTGTAATTAGTAATGCCATAATTATTACAAGTGAAAAATAAAGCTTAAATTCTTCATTTTTGAATAAAATTAAGGGATTTTTCTGCACAAGCGCTTTATATTGAATGTTGAAACTGGCGCCTGCAAGAAACATAAAAAATATTGTTATCCAGTTAATCCAGTTTGAATGATATCCCATAACACTCTGCGGATTAGGAGAAAAGCCTGCTGCCGAAAGTGTTGAAAATGAATTACAAACTGCATCAAATTTAGGCATTCCTGCAACAATGAGAAATATAATATTCAATAATGTGAGTCCTGCATAAACTTTCCATAAAGCCGAAGCAGTATTTCTTATTCTCGGAGTAAATTTGTCCTCCGTAGGTCCCGGGGCTTCTGCAAAAAACATCTGTCTGCCGGCAACCGCAAATTGAGGAAGAATTGCAACAAACAAAACGATAATTCCCAAACCTCCAAGCCACTGGGTCAAAGCTCGCCAGAAGAAAAATGTTTTCGGGTAATCAAAATTCGTTAAAATAGTTGCACCGGTCGTTGTAATCCCTGAGACAGATTCAAACATAGCGTTAAGTGGGCTGATTCCGTAAAAAAGATAAGGAATACCCGCTACTATACCGAATATAATCCATGAAACAGCAACTATAAACAGGGCTTCTGCTTTTTTTATGTCATTCAAATTTTCAAGTTCCGAGGTATTCGGCACAAGTTTCATAAAGAGCCAGCCCAAAAATGCAGAAATTCCACCTGCTGTAACAAATGGCATTATTGAATTAAAATCATGATAATATAAAGCTGTAATTATAGGAGTTAAAGTTACAAGCCCTATATAAATCATGGTTAATCCTAGTGCTTTTGCAAGATAGTTTAAGCGCATATCACTTTACCTTAAAAAATTCCTTTATTACTCTGGCATTTTCAGATGTTGTAAAGATTATCAATATATCACCAGTATAAATATCGGTTGTACCATTAGGTATAATAATATTGTTTTTTCTTACTATTACTCCAATAATTGCTCCTGCAGGGAACTTAAGTTCCATAATTTTTTTGCCGTTAAACTCCGGTATTACAGAGATTTCTAATACTTCTCCCTGCCCCTGTTCAACAGTTGCAAGAATATCAACATCATTTTCCTGCAAATCATTTTTAACTTCGTTTATTGCAGAATTTTTCGGGGATACTGCAATATCTATGCCTACTTTTTCAAAAAGCGGAATATTAACAACTTTTGCAACTCTTGCAATTACGCGTTTCACTCCTAACTGTTTAGCAAGAAGCGAGCAGAGAAGATTTTTTTCGTCATTATTTGTAACACTTATCACGACATCAGCAGAGCCTATTTCTTCTTCATCTAAAAGTTTCAAATTTGTACCGTCACCGTTAATAACCAGCGTATTGGATAAATCTTCAGCAAGCATTTGGCAGCGGGCGTAATCCTTTTCTACTATTTTAGTTTTTATTTTTAATTTTTCCAAAGACTTTGCAAGCATTATTCCGACATTTCCGCCGCCTATGATTGCTGCAGATTTAACGATTTCTTTTTCATGGAAAAATGTGCCGGCTAGAATGTCTAAAGAATGGGATGTACCCATAAATATAAGTTTATCTCCATCTTTAATTTCAGTATCTCCGTTCGGAATGAAAAGTTCGCAATCTCTTGTCAAACCAACCATTAGCGTATTTTTTGTAAATCCGCAGTCTTTAACTTTTTTACCAACAATTGGATGATGTGATTTAACTTTGTATTCAAGCAGCCTTGCGCGCCCGTCGGCGAAATTTTCAACATCAAGAGCATGGGCAACAGTTACAATTCTGAAAATATCCTGTGTTAAAAGTTCCTCAGGCCAGATAATGTAGTCAATAAAGAAATCGCAGAAATTTGCATTGTTTTTTTCGAAATTTAAAGTTTTTCTGTATTCTTCTCTGCTTACAAAGCATATAGTTCTCACACCTCCGAACTTTTTAGCGGAAAGGCAGGCAACAATATTTGCTTCATCAATTGCAGTGCAGGCAATAAATATATCAGCATTTTTTATATCTGCGCTGTTTAAAACATCGATACTTGAGGCATTGCCTTCAACAAAACTAATGTCCAGCTTGTCAAATTCATCGGATCTGTTTTCGTCTTTATCAATAATTGTAATGTCATGGTCTTCGAAAAATTCGGTTGCCAGCAGACAACCCATTTCCGTTGCACCGTAAATCACCATTTTCATAGACCGAATTATATATTAAGTAAACTTTTTTTACAAGTATTTTACAAATGGGCAATTTTAATTCTTCACTTAATTTTGAAAAAGTATGTTAGGTAAAATAAATTTCCCAAATTATGAAATGTGTTATTCGAAACGGTTAAAAAAATTTTTCCAGTCTAATGTAAATTATGTTCATTATGACTTTATAGCAGCTTCTGCTAAATCAGGAATTGTAGGTAATATACCTGTTGAGATTATCAAGTTGTTTGAAAAAAAACAAAGAGCAAAAAAGATTAAACAATTTCAAAATGTTTTATCTTATATGAGCAATTATCTCAGAGCCCTGTATAAAAACGCAAAAGCTGAAAATTTAATATTTTATAATTTTAATGATCTAGGTGAAGATTTACCTCTGCTTAATAAAAGTATATCTGATGACTTTAACAAGCTTTTGAAAGACATTCTTCCACAAGGGGCTAAAGTTTTTATTGAATATACAGGCCGCGGAGCGTGGGGAAATGTTTTTAAGATGTCACTAGTAGACAAAAACGGCAAAAAAATTATGCACGATAAGGCATTTAAAGTGTATCATTCTCTGCTGGGTGTGAATAAACTTGTAAGCAAACAAGGAAATTGTCAGGAAGCAAATTTTTGGACTTTTATAAAATTTGTGGCAGGACATAATCTTTCAAAGACGCAGTTTACAAAACATTATATATCTGATGTCAAAAGCGGATATTGTATGACAGAATTTATTGATGACAAGATTCAGAAAACGACTTCCCATATAAGATTAAAAGAGCTATTTAAAATAATTTACAGTGATTATTCTAATGAACCTTTGAATGGAAAATTATATGATGCGGGTGGAATGATTAAAATGAAAAATTTTATTAAAGATAAAGTTGTTTTAAGATACTACAAAAAGTTATTTTACAGAATGAATTTACCTGTTGAGCTAAAAAAGATGATTGATTCTTTGGAAAATAAAATCGCAAATCCAAAAACACCTCACAGGGATAAGATTAAAGAAGCATTGCAGTTATTTAAGCATGAAAAGAATATATATGATTGAGTAATTTAATACCTGAAGCACAATAAGAGCAAGCCATGGCGAAAAATCTATTCCATGTATCGGAGGTATAATTTTTTTAAACAAATCAAGATATAAATCAGTCACATCTTTAATAGCTTCAAATGGTTGTTTGTACCAGTTGATGCTCGGAATAAAGCTTAAAAGGCATCTTACAAGTATAAGCCAGAAATAAATCTGAAAAAAGCTATTTACAACAAAAATTAAATTATTAATCATAATTCACCTTATATTTATTATATTTGAGAACTTTTTTTAGTATTAGCACATTCACAATTATTTCTTTCTGCCGGAATATTTTCAATCATCTTAAAGAGCAGATTTTTGAGATTAGAAACATTTGAATTGAATACCTCAATAACTTCGTGGTGAGAAACAGGTGGCACATCTCCGACAAGCCCTGCATCGTAATCAGTTATGAGTGAAATATTCAAAGGGCACATATCCATTTCTTTAACAAGATAACCTTCAGGAAAAGCTGTCATATTAATAACTTCCCACCCCTGATTAGTAAAAAATTTAGATTCTGCTTTTGTTGAAAATCTTGGACCGTTAATTACAACTACAGTTCCCCGTTCATGAATATTTATACCTAATTCTTTACCTGTTTTTATTGCAAGGTGTCTTAATTCAGGGCAATAAGTTTCGGCAGCCGACGGATGTGTGACAACAGGTCCTTCAAAGAATGTTGTTTTTCTCCCGTATGTCCAGTCAACGAACTGATCGCAGATTACAAAATCTCCAGGTTTTACGTGTTTTTGTAAACTTCCGGCAGCACAGGGTGAAATTACTCTTTCGCATCCGATATGTTTCATAGCCCAAACGTTAGCTCTATAATTAATTAAATGGGGCAAAATAGTATGAGATCTTCCATGACGCGGCATAAATGCAACTTTGTGTTCCCCGACTGTGCCGATAAACAGACTGTCGCTCGGCATTCCGTAAGGAGTTTCAACTTTTACTTCTTCAATATTATCAAGAAATTTATAAAATCCTGAACCGCCAAATACACCGATATCTGCTAATTTTTTATTTTCCATAAATTTTGTATCCTCATTATTTTATAATATTATTTACTATTAAAATTCTATCATAAAAATGAAAATATTATTTCTTTAAATGTTTTATAAAAATGTATTATTTCTTTAGGTGTATTATATTCTTTTATAATATTTTTTCCATTTTTACCGATTAAAAATCTTCCAGTTTCCATATTTGGATTATCCGGAATAACGCAAATATAAGAATTGCCGTTTTGAAATCCTGTTGATTTGATAGTTCTTTTTTTGGCCTCATCCCGAATGACGAAGATACCTTTATCATCTATTTTAATTTTTGGATTTTCAATATTTAATCTCAAAGTATTTGTTGCTTCATACAAATATTCTGTCTGTTTGCTCAGGTTTGGGGTCCTCTTTTGTAAAAATTTATTTAATATTTTTAAATTAGATATTACACAATTATCGTTAATTTTTAATAAATTTTTTAATTTCGATGGAATTTGATCGTCAAGCCCGCTTTTGGTTGAAATTTGCGGATAGTATTCGAAATTAAGATTTTTGGCTTCTATAAAGTCTCTTATATGACTGTCGTAATTATTTTTTGTAACTATTACGACATCACCTTCATTTTTGATATTATAAAATATTTGCCTTCCTTTTTTTATTATAGATGGAATGGCATTTTTAGTTTGTATGTTGTCAGGTCTTAGTATAAATGTTCCGCTAAAATTAATATTTGAATTTTTATATTTGTCAATTATCATATTATTCCTCCAAAAACAACAAAAACTATAAAAAAATTTTTTGTTATATTGTCATTGTATTTTTTACAATTATTTTCAAAATCTTTAAACCCAGTTATATCAAGGATTATTTCCTATGTAAATTTTAAAATTAATTGTACAGGGGTTGAAATTTTATTTTTTTGTAATATATTGTTTATATAATTATTCTTGAAAGTTTTTGACTTAGTTGTAGAAACGGGTCGTTATGGAATTTTTAAGGATTTCAATTTACAACATAGAGGATTACATTTTGAAAAAATTGTTACTGTTTACTTTTACACTGGTGTGTATTCTGTTTTCACACACGCAATGTCAGGCGGCTGACGTAAACTCTGTAAAAGCGACAATAGTAAAACATGCTATTGAAATGGGAGTTGATCCTGCTATTGCATTAAGTATTGCACGTGCAGAATCCGGATTTAGACATGAGGCAAGAAGTGCACATGGCGCGGTCGGTGTATTTCAGTTAATGCCTTCGACCGCAAGAAGAATGGGGTATAATCCGTACCTTTTAAATGAAAATATTAAAGCAGGGATAACATATTATAAAAAAATGTATAATATGTTTGGTTCTGTAGAATTAGCGCTGGCAGCATATAATGCAGGCCCGGGTAATGTAAAAAAATACAATGCTGTTCCACCTTACGGTGAAACAAGACGCTTTGTTAATAAAATTATGACAGATGTAAAAAGGCAAAAAGCAAATCCAGACCCTGCTGTTGTAAAAGCTAAACAAGGGGTTTACGCCGCTCAGAAACCAAAAACAGTACTCCCTGCAAAACCGCAGATTAATAAGACTTCTGCAAATCAAGACAGTGCAAATCACCTTCCTGTAGAGATTTTGCAAGAGAAACCAATAGAGTTGAAGCTTGAAACATTAAATATTACAATTTAATTTAGATTATATAAAGAGACAGAAATAAATTCTGTCTCTTTTAATATTTTGTTACAAAAAATAGCTTTGTATTAAAGAAAGATTACAAATTTTCCGTAGAACTACTCAGAAAGGAATTATGCATTAATTATGGGAATGTCTGCGGGACAAGCTAGGTTACTGAGTATTACGGCGAGATTGACCGATAATGAACTACGCTCTCAAACAATTACGAATTCTAAACTGCGTCTTGCTGATAAATCGACAGAAGCAAGTCAGGAATATATGGATGCTTTGAATTCTACCCAATTAATGTATGGAATATATGGAAGCGATGGAAAATTAACGTATGAGTCTTTGACTGCTAATACGATACTGGCATACGGCGATTTGAAAAATCAGTATTCTCTTGTTAATTCATCCGGTCAGATAATGCTTAACGGAACAGATATCAAAAAGTATGAAGATGCTGATTCTTTAACGGAATTTTTACTCAGCTACGGAATATCCGAGATTGATAATCCATCTTATTCTCAGGCTCTTATAGATATATACGGCAACAGATCTGCAGATGACGGTAATTATCTTTATGAAAAACTGTATGATGAGAATGACCCTTATATTTGGAGCGATTATTTTTCAGCTTTGACTGATACTGATATAGCTGGTTTAAAAAATTTAACAGCAAAAGATCCTACACAAGTTACGCCGGATGATGCAAAAATTATTTCGTCTACTGTGGCAGACTGGGAAACTAAAATTAATTCTAATGATCTTTTAAAACTATGTCCGGATCTAACCGGAAGTTTTAGCGCGTATATAAATGAATTATTGACGCCTCCTAATGTTTCTTTTCCGGACAGGAATGATTTTTTGTCAGAAGAGGGTACTGAACTTGCTCATAAGTTCACAATTTCTTCTGAAGCTTGTTATGATAATGCAGTAGATGGTAATGGGCAAAGGTGTTATATTCATGTACTCGCGCATTTGTTAGATTTGAAAACAGAGGACGTAAATGCTGCTGGTGATGTTGACAGCTCCTGGGGCAGAGAGTATTCGTCAACTCTAGGCAATAAATATACAATTAATACTAATAGATCAGGAGGTATCAATGATTCTTCTATTAACAGCCATAATAGAACTGCTTATATGGCCGAAGTATCTGAAGTTGTATGTGCAGATAATGACAATGATGGGGTTGAAGATTTGCTAGCTCCGGCAGAAGGAGCTGAAATTACGGAAGATACTGCTGATGTTGATAAACTTTTAAGTAATTATAAATTAACTGCAGATGGTGACTTGGTACAAAAAACTTTTAAGGAAAAAGTAATAGACTTATATTATGTTGTTGAACATTTTACAGATGAGGATATGAAAAAGTCTGATGGTAAAAATTATACCTATGATGATTTAAAAGTTTATCTGCAAGAATTTGATAAAGGTATGAAAGAAGTTTTAAATACAGTTACACCGGAATACTATGAGGCAATACAGGACTGGCAGAATACAATTGCGGGCTGGCTTCAAAATATTGCGGATTTAAAAACGGCATATATCGACGATTTGAATAATTTACCGGGCAAAACAGTTGCTGATGACAACGATGCTAGGTATCAGTGGTATGTTAATCTCTATTACAGAATGGGCGGAGGTGCAGAAAACGCAGATGGTACAAAAAATACAAATAACTATAAAGCAATAGATGACAATCTTTTAAATAGTGCAGAATGGCTGCAGTTCGCTCTGGAGCAAGGAATTCTTACAATGGAACAGGCAGTTTATTCTGAAAACGGGTCACAAGAATATCCTGAAATCGGTGACTATGACTGGCAATCTATTATTTATACAAGTGCCAGTGATATTAAATCGCAGGAAAATGAAACAGCAATTGCTATTGCAGAAGTTAAATATCAAAATGCAATGGCAGATATTCAGAATCAGGATAAAAAATATGATCAGGATTTGAAGAAATTAGATACAGAACACAATGCGCTGCAGACTGAATATGAATCTGTCAAGAGTGTAATTGAAAAAAATGTAGAAAGATCATTTAAAGCATTTTCATAAGGAATGCTTCTTATTATCGGTTTATGTTTTGCGAGATCTTTTAGTTTATGCGTTGTATGCTTTAAACAGTTCTTTTAAAACTTCCTGCCCTTTAAGCATTGATTTGTAATCAAGATATTCATTTTTTGAATGCATATTGCAAACAGTTGCAAGACCTAACAAATAAGGTACGAATTTATCATTATTTGCATTCGTTTCGTTTGCGTAAATATGTGTTTCCGCACCTGCGTGGAATGATGTTATATCAGGTTCTACACCTGCTTTTCTTGCAGAAGCTTCAAAAAGTATCGGGATATAATCATCATCAGATTTTTCAAACGGAGGAAGATGTTCTTCAAATTCTATTGTGGCTTTTGCAATATCTTTATTTTTAATATTAAATTCATCAACCGTAAGCGTCATTTTACTTTTCAATTCTTCTTCTTTTTTGCGGCTGGAACTTCTGATTGAATAACTTACTTCGGCATCTGTATTAATAATGTTAGTCACATTAATATCACCTGCTGAAATTCCTCCTAAGTTGCAGGATGTTATAACAGTTCCTTCTTCTTCATAAAAGACGCCCTGCGGAAGGTTAGAAATTAAGTCCGCAATCAGTTTTGCAGCGTTTGCACGGGTTTTGTCGCCGATATCGATACCTGAATGCCCGCCTTTGAAGCTGTGAACTTTTATTCTTGCCAGAGTATAGCTTGCACCGGAAACTTCGCACTGACCTAATGTGTCGCTGTCGAGCACCAGAACATATTTTGATTTAAAGTTTTTCAAATTTGCGTTTCTTATACCTGAAAGCCCGTTTTCTTCATCACGGGTAAACATAACTTCAAGACCGCCATGCATCATTGTTGATTTTGCAAGATTTTTGGCAAAATAAAGCGCGTTTGCAACACCTGCTTTATCATCTCCGCCTAAAGTTCTGTCTATTGCGTGAATAAATCCGTTTTCATCAACATAGGTTTTAACGGGGCTGTCATCGCCTATTACATCCATGTGAGCAGACAGCATCAAAGGTTCTTTTGAACTGTTAGTCGCCGGTATATTTATAATTACATTTTTAAAGTCATCAAATTTGCAGTCAATTCCTTCATTATCGCAGTAGTTTTTAATCCATTCGGCAACTTTTTCTTCGTGCATAGAGGGGGATGGCACTTCTGCAAGGCTGCAGAACAAATCAACAAGTTCGTGTTCTTTTCTTAT
>CALVCJ010000057.1 GCA_944326015.1 Candidatus Gastranaerophilales bacterium | reverse complement strand
AAGTTAAAAAAGAGATTAAATCTCTTTGATGCAGACTGATAACATACCTCACCCTACCCTCTCCTACATAGGAGAGGGGCAAAGGAAAGTTCGGAAACGTAGTTTCTGATCTCTCGTTTCTTTCGGTCGCGTTTTTTTCTTTCTTTGCTTCCGTTTCTTTCTCTTTTACTCGCAATAAAAGAGAAAGAAATGAACATGTAAGAAGACTTTTTGTCGGATTAGCAATGTAGGTCGGATTTACTAATCCGACAATAAATCTAATCAAAAATTATTTATTCAGGTAGTTACAAATTTGATTTTATGTGTTACTATGCTATAGTGACAGTATACGAATATAGGGGAATTTTATAATATGAAGAGAGTGAATCTGTTAATTCTGGTTTTAGCCGCCTGTGCTTTTATTAATGTACCGCAAAATGCTTTTGCATCAACGGCTCTCAATCTTGAAAATCCTATGGCAACACAGACCGCTGCTAAATCTTATATGATAGCTAATCCGCTGGATATGGTTGCCGCTCCCAACAGATATTTGAATAAAAATGTTAAAATTAAGGCAAAATTTGATAAGTTTTCAACTTTAGGATTGGATTATGAGCCGGCTATGCGCAGTTCAGAAGATTATATATCATTTTTGATTCAGCGTTCTGATGTTCGTGATCATAATATTCCGCTTTCTGAAATGAAAATTTTTATGAAACGTACTGAAGCTGAAAAACATATTGATTTGGATTCCGGTGATGAAATTGAATTTTGCGGAAAAGTTTTTTCTAACGCACTCGGTGATGTCTGGATGGATGTTGATAAATTCACTGTTTTGACAGTAAAAGAACCTAAAAAAACTGACAAAACTAATGCGGCAGATGATGCAAATAAATAACATAAATTAAATTTGGAGTTGAAGAGTTATGGATAATAATAACGCTGTTGACAGCACTCAAAAAACTAAAAAAGATGTATTTTTGACAATTCACGGACATTTCTACCAGCCGCCGCGTGAAAATCCATGGCTGGAGGCTATTGAGTTGCAAGACAGTGCTCTCCCGTTTCACGATTGGAATGAGAGGATTACGAAAGAATGTTATAATCCTAACTCTGTATCTAAAATTGTAGACAGCCGTAACCGTATTCTTGATATGGTTAATAACTATGAGTATATGAGCTTTAATTTTGGACCGACATTGCTTTCATGGATGGAAGTTTATGCTCCGCTTACTTACGAGCGCATTATTAAGGCTGATATCGAAAGTGCAGAAGCTCACGGTGGACATGGTAATGCGATGGCACAGGTTTATAATCACATGATTATGCCGCTTGCTAATGAAAATGATAAACAAACTCAGGTCAAATGGGGCATAAGAGATTTTGAATACCGCTTTGGTCGTAAACCTGAGGGAATTTGGCTCGCTGAAACCGCGGTTGATGACGCCACTTTGCGTGTACTGGTTGAAAACGGAATTAAATTTACGGTTCTTTCTCCATATCAGGCTGCAAGAATTCGTAAAGCCGGCGATAAAAACTGGGGAGATGTCAGCTGGGGAAATATCGATCCTGCACGTTCTTACAGATATTATATTAAATCGGCTCCGGATAAGTACATTGATTTATTCTTCTATGATGGTGCGATTTCCAAGTCAGTTGCTTTTGATGAACTCTTGAAAGACGGTAATCGTTTTGCAAAACGTCTTAAAGAGGGTGTGTCAGAGTTAAGAGATTATCCGCAGCTCGTTAATATTGCTACTGATGGTGAAAGTTACGGGCACCATACAAAATTCGGTGATATGGCTCTTGCTTATGTTCTGAAAGTTAAAGCAAAAGAAGAAGGTTTTACAATAACTAATTACGGGGAATATCTTGAAAAATATGCAAGTGATTATGAAGTTGAAATTAAAGAACCGTCAAGCTGGAGCTGCTTCCATGGTGTAGGTCGATGGAAAGAAGACTGCGGCTGCTCTACAGGCGGACACCCGGGATGGAATCAAAAATGGCGTAAACCGCTTAGAGATGCAATGGATTATTTGCGTGATTCTTTAATTAAACTTTATGAAAATAAGGGCGCCGAGTATTTTAATTGCGACCCATGGGAAGTACGGAATAATTATATCAATGTTATTCTCGATAGAAGCGAAATGAATATAAGAAGATTTCAGGATAAATATTTTAAACCTGAACTTAATGATGCAAAACGCGTACGTGCAATGGAATTGTTGGAAATGCAGCGTCAGGCTATGCTTATGTATACAAGCTGCGGTTGGTTTTTCGCTGAAATTTCCGGTATTGAACCTGTTCAAATTATGAAGTATGCTGCACGGGCTATGCAGCTTGCTGCTCATTTCTCTACTGAAGATTACGAAGCCAGATATCTGGAAATTCTTGCTGATGCTAAAAGTAATCTTTCTGAATACGGTACAGGAAAAGATATTTATGAACGTTTTGTTAAGCCGTCAGTCGTTACTACAAAACAAATAGCCAGTCTCTGGGCATTGTCCTCTTTATATGAAGATTTTGAAGATGAAGAGGATGTATATTGCTATACTATATCCAAAAAGGCTTATAAAAAAGTCCAAAAAGGCAAAACAACTCTTGTTGTCGGTAATATTGAAATAACTTCAAGAATAACACTCCAGCGTTCAGATATTATTTTTGCTTTAATGCAATATTCTAACGGTGATTTCCACTGTGCAATCAAAGAATTCTCTGACGATGCAGAGTTTAATAAAATCAGAGTTGATTTGATTAAAACATTTATGCTTTCTCCAATTACAGAAGTCATACGTTCACTGGACGAATATTTCGGCAAAGAGTACTTTACTCTTAAAGATATATTTATTGAAGAGCGCCGTAAAATTTTGCAAATTCTGCTCAAAGACCAGCTTGCAAAATTTGCCCAAACTTATCAGGAAATGTATGATGAGGGGAAAGGCTCAATTTATCACATGCAAAATCTTGGTTTGACAATTCCTGATGAATTTAAGCTATCTGCGGGTTATGCATTAAGTCATAAATTTAATGATTTGATTGTTCACTCAGGCGGATTTGTTGATTCAAATCTGTTGCAGCAAGCTGTTGATATTAATTTTGAAGCTAAAAGGATGGATGTTAAACTTGATAAAAAGCCATCAAGCGCTGTATTTAGCAAAAAAATTATACAAAACATAAACAGACTGGTTCACAGTTTTGAACCTCAACAAGCAGAGGTCTTACTTGAATTGTTTGATAATATCGAAAAACTTGAACTTGACGTTGATATTTCTGAGGCGCAGAATGTTTATTTTACTAAAGTTTACCAGAAAATAGGTGATATACTCGCTACTTCATCAGCAAGAAAATCTGATAAACAGCTTGTAGAAATGCTTTTAGATATAGGTACAAAACTCAATATTAATACTGAATTCTACAGAAATAAGCTTGTAGCTGTGTAGTATTAAATAAATTAATTAATATCCTCTACCAGTTTTCAGAGCCGTATTTTTTATATAAATCTATTGTGCGCTGCAATTTGTGCTCTACTGCGTAAATTTTATTTAGAGTTTCAATATTTGTGACACGTTTTTTGAGAACTTCCATTTCTAAAAGTTCTTCTTTTGCTTTTCTGACGCGCTCTTTATCTTCTTCACGTTTCATAAACAGCCATCCCTCAAAGCCGCAGCCAGGCGGAACTATTGCCCATGGCGTTGACGGACAGTGGCGACACAGTGTCGGACGTTTATTATAAATGCTGCATTTATTGTCATCTTGAAGATATTTGCACGTATAAAATGTTACTTTTGATTCATCATACTTACCATCGGCCTGCAGATGTTCAATAATATTTTCTACTGTACCTTTATCAGCTTTTTTTGCCTCTTCAATAGACGGAAATGGTTCAAATATGCTTAAAAATTCGCAGGCTGCCTGCTCTCCCTGCTTTTGAAGTTCAAGAAGCTCTGAATAAGGACGCATTGTCGTCACAACACGGCAACATTTGCCGCACATGTGGCAAAGTTCCTGCGGACGTTTATTTAAATAACTATCTTCGTACGAACTCATATTTTTATTATATTATTTTAGTTGGAAATTTGAAAGTTTTATTAATATTTCTTAAAATTTCAGAAAAATTAGCAATATTTTCCTTTAACGATACTTTAATATAATGTGTAGGTAATAAGGTATTATTATATGCAAAATTACGTAGTTCAGCCGCAACCTATTCAGGTTCCTAATTATTCCGGAGTTAATATCCAAATATTTAACCCGTCAGTTGGTGCGCCGGGATGTGGTGCTCCTGTTTACAACGTAAATTCACCGAATTACCAATCCAATCCTAACAACCACTACCCTGCCGGTTATTATATTAACCAGTGGGGTAGTCCACAACAACCGCCGTCAGCAGAGGCAACGGCTACTGCAACAGCAACAGTTCAGCCTATGGCGCCGCTTCCTGCCACTTCTGCCAGTCAGCCGCAGGTTAGTACTGTGAAAGATGAACAAAAATCTACGGTTCCTGATGTAGCAAGCTATGAGAAAAAAACGCAGGAAAATACTGATAATAAAGAAACAACAAAAAAAGAAAAAAGAAAAATAGTTCAATTAACAGACGATTATATCAAGACTCTTGAAAATTATTTGAACAGTCAGGATAAAGAAGTTCGTCTGATGGGTGCAAAAGAAGTTGTTGCAAGGCTAATGGAAGATGAATCCAGAAAAGATGACAAAGCTTTGAATGCTTTGATTAATAAAATGCTTCAAGATCCGGCAGAACAGGTAAAATTCCTTGCATTGAGCATGCTGGATTCCCGTAATGTAACCGGTGATGCAACAACAGTTCAATTACTCCAAGCTATGCAGCAATCTAAATCCGGCTACGGACAGGATGCTATTCTAGCTTCCAATATCTTACTGAAAATGGCCGGAAAAACAGTAGAAAAAGAATTTGAAGTTAAAGATGATAAAAAATCTGAAACTAAAAAAGAAGCAAATACCGCAGAAACTAAAAAGGAATAATTCATGAGCATTCTTAGTAAAATAAATATGCCAAAGCTGATAGCAAAGGGTATCGGGTTGGGAACTCTCGGTATCGTCGGCTATGATGCTCATGTTGTCGGTAAATTGCAATCAGAAGTCACTGCAAAATCTGCAGATGCAAATGCAAGTGCAGATTTTTTCAATAATACAATGTATCTTGATACTCCAAGTACATCTAAGTCAAAGCTTGCTAAAATGGTATTCAATATGGAACTTGAACAAAATTGGCGCTCTTTCTTTAATTCTGCAGCCGGTTATTCCAAAGGTGTTGGGTCTATGTTTGTTTCTAATGTGGTTCCGTTTGCCTTGTCTCTTGTTGCATTACTTTCTAAAAGTACAGTCGGTTCATGGATTGGAGCAGCTGGCTCTTTAATCTATGGCGGCTATGTATTCAGTAAAGATGTGCTTGGATTTGGCAGACATAATGACTTGAATCCTAAATTTTAGCTATAATTAAAGCTATTAAGCAACTTCTTCAAATACGAATTTTTCTTGTTTTTTGTCATATGAAATTGTATATTTTTTATTAGGCTCTACATTAACTTCAATTTTTTGTGGATCGTAAGTTGTTCTTACCCATTTGTGCAAAATACCCGGTCTTTGTGTTTCGTATTGTAACTCAAGTACATTTTTCCCTGGAAGTATATAATGACCTCTTTTTGCAAATCCTGTCATAATTTGTGGTGTAGGTTCGCCATTTACAGATAAACAAGTTAATGTATTAGTAAAACCTAACGGATGGAACTGATTATCTTTTATTTCCAAAATTGAAGCTTCAGGATGTTCTTTCTCATATTGTTTTTTTAAGTTGCCATGAACAACAATTCCTACAGCTTGTATTACAAATCCTAAAATAATAATTCCACCTACAAGAAAAATATACTGTCCCATTTTCATTAACTCCTTATTTTTTTATTGTTTCTACTTTTACTGGTTCTTGATTGGTATTTTTTGCACCTAATTGTGTTAGTAATTCTTCGTAATCTTCACCGCTAAAATTAGTGCAATCTATACAGTCCTGTTCTCCATTTTCTTTATTTACATAATAGATATCCTGATCTTCTGCATCTTTTGTATTTGAATATTTTGAATATTCAGACCAGTAATACTGGTCAATATCTAATGCTTTAATAATATTATTGAATCTCTTTACAAGAAGTTTTTTGTCTTCTGTTAAAATAATTGAAATATTATCAAGTATATAAGTTTTGTAAATAAGTAATAATACTACAATAAATGCAGCTAAAGCAGAAATAAGTAAACTATGTGTAAATTTTGCTGTCAATTTAAAAATAAATAGTCCTGCACATAATGCGCATACTGTCCAAAATAATTTTGTTGACAATTTGTTTTTATATTCTTTCATCACATCACTTCCAAAGATAGTTAAATTAAACTAGAAAATGAAATTTTTGTCAATGGACTTAAAATGTTGAAATTGCTCTTTAATTTTCTTTCCTGCGGAATTTAGAATTTCCCCTATATGTGTACAGGTGTATAATGTTAAAATTGTGTATAGATATTTATATTTATTTAATTTATACAATTTCCCGCCAAGAATTCCGTTTGGCAGCTGGTCAAAAGAACGCCCGTCAATTACAAAAATTACAAGCTCGATGAGAAACGCTATAAATAAATGGTTTGCCATTATATGAAAAGTATTACGCCCAACTTTATCAATAAAACTTCCAGCAGCCACCAGTGGCGCAAGCTGTTTTGCAATGTAGATTACAATATACGTGCCAGTGAAAGGTGTTATGAACATTGCAATATTGTGGTGTAACATTCCTCTGTTTAAGTCCATATTAATCGGCGATGCGAATGTTAATACCAGCATTTGTATAATTATGACTAAAAGTAATGTCTTTGTATTATATTTTATTATTGTTTCGAGTTTGTTTCTGTATAAATACCCCATATAAATAATAAATGGTGTATAAAGTGTTTTTACAAGTACACGCATCCAGCTTTTCAGTGGTGTAAAATCCGGATTCGCCAGCATTACTCCGATTATTGCCATTGGCAGAAATATACTTAGAGGAACATAATCGTTTTTGTTAAGCTTTTTAACTATTGTCAAGATAAACGCAAATACGATTAAGATACAACTAACTGGTACACAAACCATAGCGGTGCATCAAGCGTAAATGCAATATTTTTTATGGGTTGTAATATCAAATTATCAAGGTCCGGAAGTGCTCCATACTTACGGTCAAATATTATGAATATTAAAAAAGTTATTAGTCCATAGAAAAAATGATATGCGTAAAATCTTGGAAGCCATCTCAGTATTTGTTTTTTGACATACAGAAAGTAGTTTTTTAATGTATTTCCTATTTCAACAATATCTCTTTTGAAAAAATACCCTGAAATAAAAAAGAATAGCGCAACGTGAAAAGAGCCGTTTGGAATAAAGCTTCCGAAAATGTCCCATCCGCAGTGTCCTGCTACTATTGCAAATATCCCTATTGCCTTTACAATATTCATTTCCATATTGAATATTCTGGCGCTCATTTTACACTCCCAAAAATCATTTTCTATTTAATATGTGATATATTACATCATAAATATGTAAATTTTACAACATGTCATACCATTTTGAATGAGATATAAGCCCTCTATAATTATTTAAAAAGGAGTTAATTAGTGGATGAGGCTTTAGTAAAACGGCTCGTTGGCGCAAAGATAAAGAAATACAGAAATTTGCATAAATTTACGCAGTTTAAGTTAGGTGAACTTGTTGATATTAACCAGAGACAAATTGCTTTAATAGAAAGCGGAAAATCTTTTCCTTCATTAACTACTCTTTTAAAATTATCGCAGGTTTTCGATTGTGCTATTGCGGATTTTTTTGATAATGATGTTCCTGATGATGAAAAAGTCTTGAAAGATATACTGAAGAAACAGATAGATGATTTAGATTTTTCAAATTGTCAAAGGTTGTATTTTGTAATTAAAAATTTAATTCTGATATAGTTTATTGATATTTGAATAGCAAATTTTATTTTGTTTATTTTTATAATATGCAGGAGGTTAACAATGATATCACTATCTGCAGGTTATAATAAAAATATTATGTTTGGCGCCTTAGTTCCTATAAACGATTATAAAGGGCCTCTATTAAAATTGACAGCAAGCGAAAAGAAAAAGATTGCCGAATTACAGCAAAGCATATCTAATATTGAATGTGAACTCTATAAATTATACCAAATTTTCAAGCGTAAAGATTTGTCGAATTCTGAACGATATTTTTACAATAATCGTATATATTCACTTGAACTCAATAAGGAAACTTTAGTAGAGGAAATAAGACAGATAAAACAAACTCGTTTATCGTTACAAAAAGCAAGAGTTTAAGGTGTAACTGCTAAAGTATTAATTTTTGTAAAATTAATACTTTATGTTATTTTATATAAATTATTTTTAATATAAATTTTGGATAAGGAAGTATAAGGAGTTTAATTATGAATATATCTAAAGTTAATTTGGCTGCACCTCTTGCGTTTGGAGCAAAAACTACAATTGTAGCTCCGGAAAATATGTTGAGTAAAGATAGTAAATCCTACCTTGAATCTCTTGGCAACAAAATCGGCAAACCTACAGATACTATTAAATTTACAGTAGGTGATTTACAGGAAAATAAAATATCTCCAAATTCCAAAGCCTATATGTTAACAAATTTCTATAAATTATCAAATTTAGTTGAACAACATTCCAGACCTGTTCCTTATATTAAAAATGGAGAAATCATAGAAAAAAATTCTCCTAAAAATTATATAGAAAAACTTCTGAAAAACCTTATGAAACTAAAATAGTATTCTGGTATCCGATTTTCAAATCGCTGGTTAGTCGATTCAAGTATACCCAAACAACATGTAAAACATTGCCACACCAAACAGTCATTAAACTTGTAAAAGAACACAATGTTTGATTATATTTTACAGATTGTTTGATTATTGGGGGACACTTTGTGTTGGGGTAGAACCCAAAACTACAAACTATTTCCGTGGACAGCTCCAAATATGATTTGGCTCTATATGTTATAAGTAAATATTCTGCAAAAAGATTTATGGAATAGTGTTTGAATTTATTTTTTTATTGAAACAAGTATAAGTTTTATTAAGCATTACTCTTACAAACTTTAAATTAAAGAAAAAGTATGTAAAAATATATAAACAAGGAAAAGGAGGTAAAAATGAAGAAGATATTTATACTTGCTGTTATTTTATTGATTTCAGGACCCGTGTTTGCATCTATAGATACCTGGTTCAATACTAACCCCCGTAAAGACTATGAAAAAGAAATAAAGTTACAAAAGGTACAAAGTGATGTCTATGAAAAAGATGGAATAAAAATCGAAAAAAACGTATTTAAATTTGACTACTCGTATAAAGAAGGAATTCCTTATGAATACATAGTAACCAACAATACAGGACAAGATATATTATTAAAAGGAGTTGATTCCGATTATCATGCAAATAAAAATATAACAAGAAAGAGCCACTGGACAAGGGTTAATGTAAGAAACCTGAAGTACTGGCAGACCTATATCCCATTTATTGATGATTACCACGGTTACAAAAGTACTAAGGAACAGACCCCTTATATGTATGACTTCCCTAAAAACTGTACAATAAAAAATGGGGAAAGTATAAGAATTCTTGCTATGGGATTACACTTAGACAAAATTCAAAACGTAACATTTATATTCGATAATCACGCTGATAATGAAATAAAAATAAATTTTTAAAATAAATAAAGAGTAGGAAGCGGTAAATCTATGATTTACCGCTTCTATTTAATCTGGAACATTCTTGTTGCAGTAAATTAAAATTCACCACAAATTACAGACTCCGTGTTTTGTTTTCGTGATTGCATCACTTCAACAAAAGCACTACAGCCTCCATTCACTCATGCTCAAACCCACAGAAAGACACGTAGGTTGTTCTTTTACAATTAGTATAAATTAACAGATTGTTTGAATATTTTTAACAACAGGTTTGATTAGATTTGATTATTTAAATCTTCTACAGAAATTACTGTATGTCCCAAATATCTGCGTATAAAAATACCTTTTTGACTCTTGTTTAAATAATCGTAGGTCGAGGAGGGACAAAAAAACTACAAGCTACAACATTAAACTAATGTTATAAATTATAGTTTTTAAGCATTAAAAATCTTTCGAATATCTTCTGGAGCAGCTTTTTCCATCTTTTTTTGTTTTAAAACGTTTAGTTGGTAAATAGCATCTTCTTCTGCCCATTTTATATTCAAAGCTAAAGCCGATTTAGGTGAAAATGCATTCGCCAGCTCTTGGTAATCTAAGTGATATGACATTCTACTTTTGTTATAAGAACAAACACTTCGTCCACGTGGAGTAATATTTTTTGCATTACACAATTTATCAATATTTGGACTGGATATTATTATTTCTTCTTCCCCAGGATAGTAATATGGTTTTAAGTCTAGTAATGTAGGTAACCCATCATTTTTAATTTTTTTGATATATTGCAAATGTTCTTGTGTGATTAATGAACGATTTGCTGTTTCTACTAAAGCTTCTTGCAATTTTGAAGAAAATCGAGTTCCAAAATTAGTTTTTAGGTTATTGTCAGAAATTGCCATGTTATTGTTGAATTGAATTCTCATTAAATTTTATTCCTTTCGTATCTATTCCTTTTAAAATACGTAAATATTTTTTTTGCTATATTTAATTTAATAGTTCAAATAATCGTAGTTTGCAGGTTGGGCATACTTGAATAGTCCCCACTAAAACGTAATCGGTCAGTAAGGACATTTCAAGAAACCCCAACCTACAAAGAATATCGTTTTAAATGGGCTTATATTCCAGTGTACGAAATAATGACATTTGGTGGGGTATGGATGTTCTATATCTCATTATTTCTTATATGGATGTAAAAGAACACATGGTTTGATTATTGAAAATGTAGGTTGGCATTACTATGCCAACAATTAAATTTTATCGGATTGGTAAATCCGACCTACATAACTGTAAAGATTTGGGAGGTGCACATCAAAATCTTGTTGAAAAATATAAAAATTTTAACTAAAATATATTTATCATTGTTCATATAAAGAGGTAATATATGAAAATAAATTCTTGCAATAACACATCATTTTCCGGAATAAGAGTAGTTATGAATAATCGAGAACAAAAAAATCTCGCCAAAGCAATGGGGACAATTCGAGGTATAAATGCAATATTTAAACCCCAGATTCTAGTTATCAACGATATGTATTATGGGATATTTTGTAAGAAGCATATTGGTGATGAGCTTATTATTGAAAAAATGTTAAAGAAAAATGATGTGAAATATGATATATTCTTGCCTATTACCAAAGCAGTACCAGAGGAAAAGTATCATTGGATATTAACTGGAATCCCCATTAATACCATTAAGCAAAGATTTAGATTCTTGAAATTATCAGACAAAACAATACGCGGAAATGTTAGGAAAGAAATATTTAGTAACAAATACAAAATAGAACATTTTGAAGAAGAAAAAAATGAAATTAGATTATTAAAAGAAAAAATAAAAAATAGAAAAATTTTATAATTTCCTATTCATTTATAAATGGTTAAATTTTAGGAAATTAAATTTAAACACGTAAAATTCTGTGATAGTCCGCAGCCTCCTTTTTCTTTTATACCCACAGGGGGTATCTAACTACATGTACATAATACCCTATAGGGGTATATTTGTCAA
>CALVCJ010000056.1 GCA_944326015.1 Candidatus Gastranaerophilales bacterium | reverse complement strand
TACAGGTTTTTCTTCTAAACCTAAAGATTATATCGAAAAATACTGGATACCATATTTTAATGTGTTAAAAGTGTGTACAAATTACGCAGAGTGCGGATATGAATCGGATTTTCCATGGAAACTTACCTCTGGAGGAAGAATGTTAGTGCAAGTTGCAAATACAACAACAAGATCACCATTCATCACTTCTGACGGGATTACATATATAATTTCAACTGGTTCAGGTACAGATTCACCGAATGTATATGATCCATCTAGCATGATTATAATTGATATTAACGGAGGAAAGACACCAAACACTGCCGGTAAAGATGTATTTGTATTTGAAAGAGTAAAAAGTAAAGGAATTTTACCATATGGATATACAACTTCTACAGATACTATAAATAGTAATTGTTCAAAAAATAACAATAGTAATACTGCAGGATATGCTTGTGCAGCTAAAATTATACGGGATGGATGGCAATTCACTAAAGATTATCCGTGGTAATTTTCAGCTTTATACAATCTTGCAAAAAAGCATGAAACGTGCTGGATAGAATCGACTCTTACCCATTGGCGTGTTGCTTTGAATCTTATTGAACCGGCTGAGCGCTCAGGATTTTTGTGTGAATAGTTGTTTCTATCATCATTAAATAAGTGGAACTGACACATAGCAGCTTTTTTACATGCTTCCAGCAGTTTTTTTTCAAGAGCATCAACTTTCAAATATTTTGCAAGATAATAAGCTGCGACAAGTCCTTCCGAACGTGCTCCGTCAGGATAATAGTGATCACCGTAGTCGTAATAGTAACCGCCTTCGTAATCTATATAAGGCGAATCATCGTGTTTATACATTTTTGATACCATTGTAGCAGCATCGGTAAAGACAAAATTAATATAATTTTGTTTTTGAAAATCCTTATCTTTAACCCATTCCTCAATAGCCTGCATAAGCCATGCATCAGATGGAAGTGCGGTAAATAATTCCGCATAAATTTTCGGACGCTCATCAACAATCCAGTCTAAAGCTTTTTTAGCAATTTTTCTAACTTCTTTTGCGAGTTTTTCATCATCTAAAAAATTATTAGCAAAAAGTGCAAGCCCTAAAAGAGCTTCGCCGGGGTAATAAAAAGAAAAAGTAGCCTTTCTTTCTTCATCAGTCATATTTATCAGGGGCTGGCCGTTCTGATACTGCGGATGAATATAATATCCGAGAATTTCGCCGTTTTCATATACTCTGCTCATAATATGGCGGGTATAACCTTTTATGTATTCATCATAGGATTTGTCTCCAGTGAACGAACGATACTGCATCATCGCAACAAGTAAAACACCGGTTCCTCCGAGTTTTGATTTACGGTTATAAAAGGCATAACAGCCTTTACCCCACTTTGTATCATGTTCTTTTGTAATCGAAATACTCCAGTCAACTGCCTTTTTAGCTGCTTTGATATATTTTTCATCGGATGTAAGCTCATAAGCTCTGATAAGCGCAATTATACCGCCGCAGTGTCGCAAATCATTGTAATATAAATTATTCTCAGGACGTGTAGGATGTTCGTGATCTTTATAATTGTCTTCACAGCAGTCATAGTAATATAAAAACCTGCCGTCTTCATACATATTTGCAAGAAGCCACTCTGCAGACGCAATCACCTGATGATACAAAACATCGTAACTGAATTCCGTATATCTGATATTGCCGCGATAGAGGGGGATTATAGAATCTTTATAAGTAACAAATGCTCTGCTTCTGAAAAGATAATATTCATAATCATTTGAAGCAGCAAGAATTTTTAATCTTTCCGAGCGGCTGTTTGAAAGCTTGCCAATAGGTGTTTTTTTTACTAATGTCTGCAACACCGAGCGAAGCCCCATGTGGCTTAAAGAAATAGCATCAGTCGGCATATAGTAATACGAAATCCCGTCTTTTCTGAGTTCCAGTCCGTTTATGCCGATTTCAAATCTTCCGTTATCAAAATTTTGAGAATTAAGTTCACCTTTACTAACTTTTTTTCGGTCAATTGCATATTCAAGCATTATTCTGCATAAATTTTCATTTTCAGGATTAAAATTTAAAAATCTCGGATTTTTTCGTATCATTTCAATGTTGCGGTTTATTGTCGTTTGCAAGTCTGTTCTTTTACTGCCGTAACGCACAAATTTCCGACCGCTTTGAAAAAGTGTAATATAGACAAGCGTTTCAGATGGATTATAGTCAATAACCCCGGAAAAATCCAAATCGGAAATATCAATTTTTTCACCTGTTACAAGAGCATTACGTACACGTTTCAGCAACATATCTATGCATGAAAAATCTTTTTCCAAAAAAGCTCTTTCTTTATCATTGTAATCTTTAAAATCAAGCATAGAGAAATAATAGCATTAAGTCGAAATTAAGGCAAATTATAACTGCACTTTATTGGCAATCTCATTCGCAAGTCTCTTTCAATAATTTTCAACAAAATTCCTGCTTTCTTGAATTTTTTCTCAAATTCTGAAATATACTGATTGTCCAGTTCTACAAATTTATTATATAAATCGTTTGTAGGTTTTATTGCATTCTTTCTATTTGTTTCTTCTACATACTTCGTTTCCCAAATTCCATCATCAACAAAGTCAACTTTGTCAAATTGCTTATCATCCACAAATAAATACTTTAGTTCAGTCTCACCAGAAGAATTTTTGTATAATATAGCTTTCAACTTTCCAGTAGCTGGATCTGATAACATGTATTTATATACATCGCCAAATACACAACTTGTATATGCGGATTTCATTTCAAGGCCATCATAACTATATTCACCACCGGACTCGTTAAGTACATGTTGAACTTTTATTTTTTCCTTTAAATTTCCCTGTTTATCATAAAAGAAAACATCACAGAATGTATCATAATTACCATACGAAATAATCTCTAATCGTTTAGTTTTTCCGTCAGGATGATAAGTTATAAATTTACTGCCACCATCTTTATTTATAATCTCAACATATTTTAGTATTCCGTTTTCATCAAACAGTTTGCAAACAGAATCATCATTTTCAATAATTTTTCTTATTTTGCCTGTTTTATCATCAATATAAATTTTAGATTTAGATGTTTCTATACATCTAATATTTAAAGATCCTTTTTGCTTCAATGTTTCATTATAAATACATGTTTTGTCTTTTAAGATATTAGAAATTTTACCGTCGTTATCATATTGATATTCTTTTATATATTCAGCGCCTGAAACTTTTTGCAAAATACCATCTTTGTATTCCAATGTAATATTTTTGCCATCTTTTCTCTTATGAGCAAGTTTACCACTATAATTTTCGCCACTTGAAAGTATTGCTTTGCCCTTTACAAACTTATTACCTTGTTTTTTAAATACATCAAGCCCCATATCTTTTATTTCTGTATCTATATTTAATTTGTTGCCCGCGGAGGTTTCTGTTGCTTTATTTTCAGCATCAGCTAAATTTTTAACTTTTCCTCGCCCCTTGCTTGCAAGGTAAATACCACCCGCAGCTAATACAGTAAGTGCAGATATTAAAAGAATTTTTCCCGTATTATTATCAATCTTATGTTCTTGTTTTTCTGTAGAAACAGCTTTATTGGGAGTGTTAGTGTTAGCTTTTGTTTCTGTAATACTATTAATTTTACTAATCGACATAAATTTTCCCTGTTAAATTAACTACCTATTTGTATTAAAACAAAAAAAGAAATTTTTTTGCTAATTTTCCTATAAAACGTAAAGATTTCTTTAAGCTTTTGACATGAAAAAAAAGTTGTTGTTCAATAGATAATAAGACTTGGTAGGAATTTATGTACATAAAACAACTTGAGATAGATAATTTTAAATCATTTGCCAACAAATCGGAAATCCCACTTTTAAAAGGATTTACGACTGTTTCAGGCCCAAACGGCTCAGGTAAAAGCAATATTATAGACAGCGTGCTTTTTGCCCTCGGACTTGCAAACGCAAGCGAACTGCGTGCAGAAAATTTATCCCATTTTATTTCTACCTACACTAAAAGAAATGAGGCATTTGTAAAAGTTACATTCGGCGAAACGGAAAACGGAGAAGATTTAAGTATCGGCAGAAAAATCCGTAAAACATCACAAGGGTATGCAAGCACATATTACGTAAATGACAGTGTTACAACTCTTACCAATGTTCATGCGATTCTTGAAAAATATAATGTTACCCCCAACAGCTATAATGTCATGATGCAGGGAGATGTAATGGGAATTACAAACTGCTCCCCCAAAAACCGCCGTAAAATCATTGATGAAATAGCTGGAATTGCCGACTTTGACAGACGAATAGAGCAGGCTACGGGAGAATTGGAAACAGTTGAACAGCGCGTAGAACGTTCAAATGTTATATTGAATGAAGTAGACAACAGGCTTGAACAGCTTAAAGATGAACGCGAAGTCGCTCTAAAATACCAGAAACTCCGTGATGAAAAACAGGGGCTTGAAAGCCAGATTAACAAAGTACGATTTTTTGATATAAAAAAGAGTCTTGAAAAAGCACACGAAAATATTCTGGAATTTACTAAAAAGAAAAAAGAAGAAGAAGTAAAAAATAAAGACCTTGAAGAAAGAATAACGCTTATAACTAAAAAATTTGAAGAAGTTTCAAATTTAGTAAAAGAAAAAGGCGAAAGCGAACAAATTGAACTTAAAAAACAGGAAGAAACCCTGAAAGGCGAAATTGACAGAAAAAATAATGCCTTGAATTACGCTGATAAGCAGATTCATGACGGCTTGCGCTCAATTGAAAATGCAAGAAACGGCATTGAAAATTTCAAAAAGAAAATAGAAGATTTAAAACTGAATATAAAACTTAAAGATGATGAAATTGCAGGAATAAACTCGAATATTAAAGCCAGAGATGCCGAATTAAAAAAAATTCTTGAAGATATGACAGGTCTTAATGCAACGGCAGATCAGCATATTGAAAAACGAAACAATTTACGAAAGCAGCTGGAAGATTTAAAAGATGAAGAAACCAGATTAATTCAAACTAAGCTTCCGCTTGAAAATGAATTAAAGAACCTTCAGCGCGACCTCGCTGATGCAAAAACTAAACTTGCCGAATTAAACGAAATGAAAGCAAATTTTGCATCAAATCAGGATTTGAAAAAAACGCTTGTTGAGCAGCTACAAAAAGAAATGGCGGATTTTAAAACCATTCAGCAAAATACATTGAATGAACTGGATTTAACAAGAAATGAAATAAGCGATCTGAATTATAATATTCAAATGGCATATAAGAAAATTTCTTCTATGGAGGCAAAAAAACAGGCAGCAGAAGAAGCTAATTTCGGACGCGCAATAGATACCATTATGAATGCAAAATTGCGCGGCGTGCATGCCCCGCTTGTAAAACTCGGAACGGTTGATAAAGAATATTCGATTGCTATGGAAGTTGCTTTTGGCGGCAGAATGGCTCATATTGTAGTTGATGATGAACATGTCGCATCAGTTGCAATAGAACTTTTAAAATCTTCAAATGCCGGAAGAGCTACGTTCATCCCTCTTAATAAAATAAAAAAAGCCCCATCGCGCCTTCAGTTACCCAAAGATAAAGGGGTTATTGATTTTGCCATAAATCTTGTAGATTTTGACGATGAATATATAGATGCTTTTTATTATGCAGTAGGCGACACTATCGTTGTGGAAGATATTGAATGTGCAAAAAAACTTATCGGCAGATACAGAATGGTAACTCTGCAGGGCGAACTTCTTGAAAAATCAGGTTCAATGACAGGCGGAACAAGATTGCGGACAGGTCTGAGCTTCAGCCAGAATGATGATGATGAACTAAATAATTACAAAGAACGTCTGAAAGAAATGGAACAAAAATTAGGCTCGCTGGAAAACAAAAAAAATTCCTTAGAACAGAAACTGGAAGATGTAAGAAGCAAATATTCAGATTCTATGAGCGAATTTTCAAAATCAAAAAGCGAACTTGAAAATATGAACAGAAACTTTGAAAACAGTGAAAATATTTTAAAAGAAAAAGCTGATTTCATAACTTTAACTGCTCCGAAAATTGATGAATTAAATAAACAGTTAGATAAACTGGAAGAAAAGAATGTCAAAATTTATGATGATATGGCAATCTGTCAGGAACAAATCGAAGAAGTTGAAAAACTTATTAATGATAAAGATTTGAAAGACCTGAAAGAAAAAACAGAAGGCGTTGAAGCTGAAATCAAAAGGCTTCAGGGTAAACTTATGGGTGCGGAGCACGATAAAAACGATCTTAACCGCCAGATAGCCTTCCACAACAACCTTATAGAAACAAAAGAAGAAGAAATTACAAATATTGAACACAACAATTCAAAACTTGAAGAAGATAAAAAACAATATAAAAATGATATTGAAAATTTGAATAAAAAAATGGAGACTCTCCATGAACAAATTGAAGAAATAGAAGAAAAACTCGGCGAACTGCTTAAAGAACGCGACAGTATTCAAGAATCACTAGATAAACTTAAAGAAGAAAAATTCGCTAAAAATAACGAACTTGAAAAAATCGCAGAAGCGATTGAATCATTCAAATCACGCAGACGGGAACTTGAACCGCAATTGGAATCGGCAAGAAAAGAGCTTGAAGATGCAGGAGAGGATATCAATAAACTTGAACCTGTAGAAATCTCTATAGAGGAAATTACATCAAAGATACAACGGCTTGAAAAAAGAATGCAGGAGCTTGGCGATGTTAATATGAAAGCACTGACTGCTTATGAAGAAGTTCTTGCGCGTCAGAATGAATTGAAACAGCATATTGAAACACTTTCAAAAGAACGCAAAGAAATCTTAGACAGAATGCACGGCTACGAACAGCTAAAAAAAGAAACGTTTATGAAAACATATAATCATATAAACGAAAACTTTAAGGAAGTCTTCCACCAGCTGTCAGAAGGCGAAGGAGAACTTAAACTTGAATGTCCTGATGATCCTTTATCAGGCGGGCTTACAATTGAAGCACAGCCCAGAGACAAAAAACTTCAAAGATTAGAAAGTATGTCAGGCGGTGAAAAATCTTTGACGGCACTTGCTTTTGTCTTTGCAATTCAGCGCTATATGCCCTCTCCTTTCTATGCATTTGATGAAGTTGATGCAAGTTTAGATACTATGAATGTTGAGCGTATCGCCCAGATGGTGCAGAACCAGTCAAAAGATACGCAATTTATAGTAGTCAGCCATAGAAAACCTATGATAGAATCAGCTAATAGAACATTAGGCGTTACACAAAAAGAAAAAGGCATCACAAAAGTTACAGGTATAAAACTGAGAGACGAATAATAAACAATGAGTACAGAGGCAGCATTAAATTATAACTTAAATTTACCTGATTTAGGCTTATCAAAAGATGGCAAGCTCAAAAGTGAAGGCATCGGGATTTTAGTAGATATGGCAAAGGCCGGTAAAATTGATCCCTGGAACATTGATATTGTAGATGTTACGGATAAATATCTGGCTCACATGGTTCAAATGAAATCTCAAAATCTAAGAGTTACAGGCAGAACCTTTTTATTTGCCGCAATACTTTTAAAATTAAAATCAAATGTTCTGGAAGGTGTTGATATTACGCAGTTTGACACGAAGGAAGATGATAATATTCAGTATGATGATGACGGATTTATTGTCGATTACGGTGAAGAAGATTACGTGCCGACAAATAACGTTATATCAATTGATGAAGTTCTTCAAAGACGTACAAGCGTAAGATTAAATCACAACCGCGTTGTAACTTTGAAAGACTTAATCAGGCAATTGCAGTTCTATGAAAAATTAGAGCAGAAACAATCTTTGAAAAGTGCGCATGAAAGAGCTAAAAGACGTGTTCAATCATATTCAAGGCTGACACCCGATGATATCGTAAATCTTGCGCATGAAGAATATATTGAAACATGTGTTCAAACATTAAAAGAAAATTTATGCCAGATTTTTGAGAAAAATGATAAAATAGAATTGAATGAGCTTACTCTGCTCGGTATGGACAGGATAAGCGCATATATTGCACTGTTGTTTTTAACGGCAGAAACAGACTATGAACTGGAACAGAAAGAATTTTATTCTGATCTGTATGTTGTAAATGCTAAAGACAAAGCAGAGCAAATTGATTAAAATTCTGTAACAAGTTCGCAATCGCAGATTAAAGACTGATTAACTCAGAGGACAAAAAATGGAACAGTTGAAATCGAGAATTGAAGCAGTTTTATTTATTACGGCAAGAGCAGTTTCGCTAGATGAGATTGCAACAATTCTCGGCGAAGATACAGAAACAATAGAAGAAGCAATATTAGAGCTTATTATGGATTATTCCACCAGAGAAGGCGCTCTGGAAATTGACGATGAAAACGGCTATATTCTTCAGGTGAAAGAAGATTATATGGATTTAGTCGAGCTTCTCTGCCCTGTTGATTTAAAACCTGCTGTGCTTAGAACTTTATCTGTCATTGCATTAAAAGAGCCAATCAGACAGACAGATTTAAAAGAATTGCGCGGGTCAAACGCGTATGAACATGTTCAGGAGCTTGTTGAAAAGGGGTTAGTATCAAAAAACCGCGACAAAAACGGAAGAAGTTTTAATCTTAAAACTACACCAAAATTTGCAGAATATTTTAAACTAAAAGGCGATACACGCTCACTTGCAAAAATTCTAGAGATTGATAAAGGTATAAAAGACAATGACTAGTAAAAATAATGACAGAAAAATTACTATAATTATTTGTTCTTTTGCAATTATTTTTGGGATTATTTTCAAATTTTTACCTTCTTATTACTACTGGCATGGACACAACTTTTTAAAAAAAGAGAATTACACAAAAGCAAGAGAAAATTTTAAAAAAGCATATTTTTTTAATAAATCAAACAAAGATTACAGATATTTTTACGCTAAATCGCTCGTTAATCTTCCGGCCGATGCTGACGTGCAAAAAGAGTTATTCGCAATAGCCGTTTCTGACCAGGAGGACAGCGCGCAACAAACCGCTTCAGATAAAATTTCTGAATGGAAAAATAATCTTAAAATAAATATAGGTGATAATTATATTGAACAAGCTCCTCTAGATAGTGGAATTTTAAGATGGGATGAAAAAACTTTTCCGCTTAAAGTCTCAATAATTGATGAAAGTAGACTTGCTCTGCCAGCATACTATCGTATAGAAATTCTTAAAGCATTTGCCCAGTGGCAGAGTTCCACAGGTTTCATAACATTTGCGATAACTGATAATCCGAAAAATGCCAACATACTTGTGAAAATTTCGCCTACTGTCCAAAACGAATGCGAAGAACAAAATTGCAAATACGTTGTAGGGTACACAACTCCGGACTATAGCGGTAACCTGCTAAAAAAAATGACAATTATCCTTTACAGTAAAGATCCATTTGGTAACTTCTTTTCAGATAAAGAACTTTACAATACAATTCTGCATGAAATCGGTCATGCTCTAGGAATAATGGGGCACAGCTACAGCACAGAAGATTTAATGTATATGTCCTCAGACAGTACCTCAAGTTTTTATGCGCCATATAGAAGTTCTTTTCAATATTTGTCCTCAAAAGATATCAATACAATTAAGCTTCTGTATAAATTAATTCCAACAATCACAAATACGCCAGTTGAAAACTTTGATACAAAGGGTCTTGTATATGCCCCTATTATTCTTGGAACATCAACTGAAATATCCTCAAGAAAACTCAAAGAAGCACAGAATTACATAAAAAATGCTCCTGAAATCGCAAGCGGATATATTGATTTAGGTATTGCATATGCTGAACTAAATAAACCCGGCGAAGCGATGAGAGCAATGCGTAAAGCTTATGAGCTTTCAAAATCGGATAATGAAAAGTTTTTGTCAGCCTACAATCTTGCTGTAATGTACATGAATTCAGGGCATCTTGAAAAAGCCGAAAATATGGCAAACGAAGCTAAAAATATTTCTTACAATGAAGATGTAAAGGAGCTTCTTTTAAACATTAAACATGCTAAAAATGCCACTAAAAAGCCATTTCACGGTAGTCTTAAACGCATAAGCGATGAATAAGAATGATACTTAACAAAAACTTCACAAAAGCTTTTAATAATTGAATATTTACGATATACTAAATTGGTTTGTGAAATTAAGATATCGGAGATAAAATATGTATAATGTAGCTATAATTGGAGCAGGTCCTGCAGGTATTTTTACGGCTCTAGAAATAACTAAGTTAAAACCAGACTGGAAAGTTATATTAATTGAAAAAGGACAACAAATAGAAAAAAGAAAATGTCTGCTCCGTGAAGGCTACGAAAAATGTCCTACATGCAAAAAATGCGGGCTTTTATGCGGATGGGGAGGTGCAGGAGCCTTCTCTGATGGCAAATTAACACTTACACCTGATGTTGGCGGACACTTGGTTGATTATATGGACAGAAAACATGTCGAAGATTTAATTGCTTATGCCGACAGATTATATTTGGACTTTGGAGCAACTGATGAGGTTTTTGGGACGGACATGAAAGTGTTTCAGGAACTTGAACGTCAGGCAGTGCTTGCAGAATTAAAACTTGTCCATTCTCCTGTCAGACATTTAGGAACTGAAAGAAGCTTAAATGTTTTGAAAAACATGCAGGATTATCTAAGTGAAAGAATAACTATCCTAAATGATGTTTGTGCACAATCTTTGATAGTTGAATGCGAGCAGGTTAAGGGAATAATTCTCGACAACGGCGAAACAATCCGCGCGGAATATACAATAGTTGCTCCCGGAAGAGAAGGTGCTGACTGGCTTACTCAGGAGTTTGCAAAACATAAAATAGGTATGGTAAATAACGCTGTTGATATCGGTGTGCGCGTAGAGCTTCCGGCACCTGTTTTTGAACCTTTAACAGATAAATTATACGAATCAAAGCTAATCTATAATTCACCGACATTCGGCGATGAGGTCAGGACATTCTGTATGAACCCGAATGGAGAAGTTGTTCAGGAAAATTATAACGGAATTTCTACAGTCAACGGCCACAGCTATGCAGAAAAAACTACAAATAATACAAATTTTGCATTGCTTGTCAGCGAAAAATTCACTGAACCGTTTAAAGAACCTATACAGTACGGGCAGCATATTGCAAGACTTGCAAACATGCTCGGAGGTGGAATTTTAGTCCAGCGTTTCGGCGACTTGCTTGACGGGAGAAGATCTACACCGGAAAGGATTAAAGCCAGCACTATAAGACCGACATTAGCATGCGCAACTCCGGGTGATTTAAGCCTTGTGATTCCTTACAGACAGATGACAAGCATTATTGAAATGCTTAAAGCTCTTGATAAAATTTGCCCCGGAACGGCATCAAGATATACCCTTCTATATGGTATTGAAGTAAAATTCTACTCTGCAAGAGTAAAACTAACAAACGAGCTTGAAACAGAAGGCGTAAAAAACCTCTTTGCAATAGGCGATGGCGCCGGTGTAACAAGAGGTTTAATACAAGCTTCAGCATCAGGCGTACATGCGGCAAGAACAATTTGCACACGCGGATAAACTACGGCAGACAATCCCAGTAAGTTTTACCTGAACCGTCCGGACAGGTGTTGCTTATCACAAATTTTCCGCATGAAAATCCGTTTGTATTACTGGTTGAATTTTTGGAACAATCAATATTCTCTACAAATTTCCACCCGGAATCACCGCAATCAGTTTCATCGTCTTCGCAATCCCTTATCAAACCTGTCTGCGGGACTAATTTGCATTCATTGTCAAAGTGAAAAAAGAATAAATCATGTCCAAATGCATTTGGAGCTTTATTAGGACCATTAGTATCAATAGTGACCAATACATTTTGACTACTATTATGCTCTCTAAATCCAATAACTGCACCACTTGGCAAAGTAACCATCGTTGCCTCGTCACCACTTGGTATTGCCAAAACATTAAAATGTATCACTGCATTCGATACACGTTTCGTATAAGTCTTGCATTGTTTATTGTATTCATAATAATAAGTATTTTTATCTGAAACTTTATTATATTTTGAAGCCAAAAAATCAATAACATCTTGAGCATTTGAATATGAACAACTTCCGAATTCATACGGTAAATATTGTGTTATTTGTAATAACTCTGAATATGATTTTTTAAATGCAGTCTCAAGAGCTTTATGTTGATATTTCGATATTAATGCCGGCATAGTCATTGCAGCAACCACTGCGATAATGCCAAGTGTTATTAAAACTTCCGCCAGAGTAAAAGCGGCTCGACTTTTGGAAGATAAGATATTTAAACTAAAATGTCTTAGCTCGTGAGAAGATACTGT
>CALVCJ010000055.1 GCA_944326015.1 Candidatus Gastranaerophilales bacterium | reverse complement strand
GAACCGACAACAGCAAGTGTCCTTTCCAAATTACAGCTTTTCAAATCACCTTTATAGTAAAGAACAGATGGCGGATTATCAATATTTTTCAACATGCAGGGATAATTTTCATCCTCAAAAGTTAAAAAATTAATTCCACGATCTTCAACTTCCTTTACCGCCTTATCAATATCAACCTTATCCCTCAAACGCAGAAAATTTTCAGCCTTTTTAATGCTTAAACCGTCTATAGAGGACAGTTCATCAGCATTAAACGCTTTTTCAATATCGCCAAAATAGTTATACAACCGTTGTATGAAACGGCTGTCAATTTCTTCTATTGATGATAAAGCTATCCAGTATTTATTTTTGTTCATTTTGTTTTTTCTTTATTCTCTCTATCAGCTCTTTGATTTTTCCTGCTTCAACTTCTGGAATATCAAGATTTATATAGTCTTCAAAGTATTCAATAGCGTCATCGTAATCCCCTCTTGCAAAAAAGAGAATTCCTGCTTTTTTATATGCCGGGGAAAAAGAATCGTTATGCGCAATCGCTTTAAGGTAATTTGAAAGAGCTTTGTCAATCTCATCGTTTGCCTCGTAAGCTTCACCGAGATAATAATAAATCCAAGGATTTTCGCTCTTATATCGGAGAACATTTTCAAAATTTTCAATCGCACATTCATAATTACCCAGTTCAAAATGAACTTTCCCGAGATCATAATAAACATCATAATTGTCAGGCTGTTTTTCCAGAATATGTTCAAGTTCATCTATTGCAAGATCAAGTTTTGCATCCTCCATATAAAATCTCGCCAAATAATGACGGAGAACCAGATTGTCAGGGAATTCATATATTCCACGGGTAATAAGTTCAATACCGCTGCCCATATCTTTTTTACGGTAATAAATGTCAGCCAAATTTATATAAACCTGAGGAAGTTTCGGATTTAAATGCTGCGCTTTAAGGTAATGTTTTTCAGCTTTATCATAATCTGCAAGATTTGCATAACAAAGCGCAATATTATTATAAAGCTCCGCATTATCCTGACAAGTTTCAAGAACAGAGCTGAAAACATCTATTGCCTCTTTATAGTTCCCTTTTTGATATAATTCTATTGCTTTTTCAACTTTTTCTTTTTCACTCATAATTTATAATCCCAATCCTATTCCGCCGTTTTCATTATCACCGTTATCACCTGAGCCTATATTTTTAATAACAGTTCTTGTATTACCATCCGCATGGAAATTTTTAGGCTTCATTGTCATCATAATTTTATCGGCAAAAATTGTTCTTACACCCTGTGTAATACTGGAACGTCCGGTGAAATATGCTTCATTAGGCTTGCCTTCTTTATTCGGATACAAGGTAAGTTTTGGTCCTTCTGCATAATAATCCTGATACCATACTCTGACATTTCCTGACGCACTAAATATGTTTTTATCTTGGGCATATTCCTGACGATTAGACTTTAAAAGAAGTGTTGCTCCGTCTTCCATGATAGCTTTTGATGTTGTGTTTCCTGTTGCAGTAAGGATTTTTGTTCCTGCATTATAGTAAAATCTGTCAGCAAACGAATCATTACCTTGCTGTTTAATTCTTGCATTTCCAATAAGTTCGATATCTTTTAAATCACCGTTTTTATCAGTTTTAACCTTTGCTTTATCAGAAAAAGTGTCAAGATCTTTGTATTTTATCGTAACTGTTCCTGTCGCAGTCATAATACCAGTTTTTGTATCATATTCCTGTTCATCGGCATTTATAACTACAATAGGAGTTTTTCCATCAAAAACAATTGACTGGGTATCCCCCTGAGCTTTTACAACTTTCGTAATTAAAGACATCTTTAATATATTTGCCTTTACTTCACGTTTTTTGTTTTTCTTAATCTCGTATGCATAAGGTTTGTCATAAAAAGTTGCAGTATCAAGTTTTTGATTTTCATCCATAGAAACATCTGCAGATTCACCGACAACTTTCAAATCGTCGACAGAAACTTGAACATTCCCGTCAAATTTAAGTTTATTTTCCTGTTCGTTGTAACTCTGTGTTTTTGATTCAATAATAAGATCAGATGCCTGAACACCTGCAGCAAATAATGCAATTATTAAAATTAAAACTAACTTTTTCACTTATTCTCCTTATCACTATATACTCTGGAAACAGCATTTCCTTTAATTTTAAACTTCTGATAATCAGGACTGATTTCAACTTCTCTCGCTGTAGATAGAAGTTCATTTTTTCTTGTAATTCTTACATTACCTTCGGCAACTGTCGGGATATCTTTTCCTGACCATACTAGCTTGTTTGCTCTTAAAGTTGTCAAATCTTTAAGAACAATAAACGTGTTCTCATAAAGAATAATTTGTCCTTTTTTTTCGTTATATGTCCCTCTGGAAGATTCAAAACTCATTGAAACTTCATTGTTCTCGTCATAAAAATTACCCACAACATTATTGAGCATAGCGACTCCGTTTTTACTATCATAATTTCCGCTTTCGCCATAAATTTCCCAGTATTTTTTTTCATCTTTTGTTTCTGTAAGTATAATTCCGTTAATTAAAGCTTCCTGCCTGTCCTGATCCGTCTGCAGCTGGCTTCTGTTAAAATTGTGCGTAATAACACCGGCAGAAATAAAAGCCCATGCCAGAAGTCCGGCAATTGCCGCAAAAGCCGCAGCGTAAGCTTTTTGTTTCCTGCTTAAAGTTTTCAATTTTTCCAATAAGTTCATATATAAAATTTTAGCATGAAAAAATCATTAATCTAAAAACTTTAACTTATATGAATTACCACGGATAATCATCTTTGATTTCCCAGCCGTCCTTCATAATTACAGTTCGTAGTTCGTAGGGTGGAATAAGCGGAGCGTCCCCACCGGAATGATTATTTGAAGATAAGAGGGTAGGAGGATTGGAAGATTGGCTGTTTACATTAAAAAGCCTACCTTCATATCTTCTTAGGTTCCTACCATCTAAATTGCCTGACTTCTTGACTTCTGGCTCGCTGACTAGCTCAAAAGCCCCCCCCCCGAAGTTCACAGTTCTTAATAATCTTTTCATAAATAACTCCATTCAATTTTTAAATAACATATTTTTCTTTATATTTCAATAAATAACTTAATATTTTATGTTTTTTAAAACCGTTTGTTTTATAATTTGTAAAGATAGTTATACAGACTTAAAAAGGGAAAGAGGTTTATATGGCATTAAGATACGATGCGGGCGAAGTTATAACAGCTATGGTTACTCCGTTTAATTCAAAAAGAGAAATCGATTATAACAAAGCCGAAGAACTTGCCAGATATTTGATTAGTCATGGAAGCGATGCCCTTCTTGTTGCCGGAACAACAGGTGAAGGTCCGACTTTAACACATGAAGAAGAATTTGAACTTTTAAGCACAATAAAAAGAGCCGTTGCTAATAAAGCAAAAGTTATTATGAATGCAGGTTCAAATTCGACAGAAACAGCTGTTATGTCTGCGAAATGGGCGCAAAAAGAAGGGGTTGACGCAATACTTTCGGTTGTTCCATACTATAACAAACCTTCTCAAAAAGGTATGATTGAACATTTTTCAGCAGTGGCAGAAAGTGTTGATTTACCGGTAATTATTTATAATATTCCGGGAAGAACAGGAGTTAATATGCTCCCTGAAACAGTTGCCACACTTACCGAAAAATATGAAAATATTGTTGCTATTAAACAAAGTTTCGCTGATATGGATATGGTGACAGAAATGAAAATATGCTGTCCCGAGAATTTTTCAGTATATTCGGGAGATGACAGCTTAACGCTTCCGATGATGTCACTAGGTGCCAGAGGTGTAATTTCTGTTGCATCACATATTTTTGGAACAGAAGTCAAATCCATGATAAGAAATTACAAAACAGGAGAATTTCTTGCAGCTGTTAATATGCATAAAAAACTCTACCCTGTTTTTAGAAAATTATTTATGGCGCCAAATCCCGTTCCCGTAAAAGCAGCACTTGCTCATAAAGGAATTATAGAAGATTTTGTAAGACGCCCGCTTGTCGAACTTTCGCAAATAGAAAAAACAGATTTATTTATGGTCATAGATGAAATTAATAACGATTAGCCTGACTGAACTATAAATAAAATTTAAAATTACAAGTAAAATAAAAAAAATAAAAAACAGTTAATAAAGAGGATAAAAAATGAAAAACAAAATTTTAATGTTTTGGTTTATTGTGGCAATAGTTATTGTATCAATAGCTCTTATCCTTATTAAACCGACAAAACTCGGCCTTGACCTTGTCGGCGGGTCAAGATTGGTTCTTGAAGCCGAAACAACCGACAGTATCGCAAAGATTACACCTGATGTAATGAACAGGCTGCAATTTGCGATTGAACAACGTGTAAACAAACTCGGTGTTGCAGAAACAGTTGTCCAGCAGGAAGGCGACAAAAGACTGCTTATTGAAATCCCTGCTGTCAGCGACTTAAAAGAAGCAAAAGCCTTTTTAGGCGAAACTGCACAGCTGGAATTTAAAAAAGAAGGCAAAGCTGCTGACGGTTCTCCTATCTGGATTTCAACAGGTTTGACAGGCCGCGATCTTGCAAAATCAACCTTAAGCACAGATACTACAGGGCAATGGGTTGTATCACTGGAATTTAACTCTGAAGGAGCAAAAAAATTCGCTGATTTAACAAAAGCTCTTGTCGGCCAGCAAATGGCAATATTCTTTGACGGCGAACTTCAATCTGCTCCGCGCGTAAATGAAGCAATCTATGGCGGTAAAGCTCAAATTTCTGGCGGAGAAAGCGGTTTTGCTTATGATGAAGCTGAAAGAATGGTAAACCTTCTAAATGCAGGTGCACTTCCGGTTCCTGCCAAAATCGTTGAAGAAAATACTGTAGGCCCGACACTCGGTGCAGACAGTATTGAAAAATCAAAAAAAGCAGGTATAATAGGTCTTTCAGCAGTTATGCTGTTTATGATAGTCTTCTATCACGTTCCCGGTTTGATTGCTGATATCGCCTTAGTAATATATAGTTTAATATTATTTGCACTGTTTAAAACAATCCCTGTAACTTTAACTCTTGCAGGTATTGCAGGTTTTATTCTTTCAATAGGTATGGCGGTTGATGCCAATATTCTTATTTTTGAAAGAACTAAAGAAGAATTAAGAGCAGGCAGAAATCTGTTTACTGCAATTAATTCAGGTTTTGACAGAGCATTTACAAGTATCTTTGACTCAAACATGACAACAATAATCACCTGTACAATTCTTTATCTGTTAGGAACAAGTGTTGTTAAAGGTTTTGCCCTGACTCTTGCAATCGGTGTTATTGTTTCAATGTTCAGTGCAATTACCGTAACCAAAAACTTCATGCACTTAATCTTCGGTACAGGCGAGCTTAAACACCCTGCACTGTTCGGATTAAGAAAAGATGAAATAGGACAAAGCTATGAAGCAACCGAAACAAAACGCGAAAAAGCTCGTTTTGGTATTCTTGATTAAAACGGGAGCTAGCGGATGTGGAAATAGTTTATAGATTATAAAAATTTCACAAGAAGCGAAGCGATTGACAAAGATATAAAAAATCTGACGAAAATTAATAAAGAGGATAAACAAAATGATAAATACAGGTAGAAAACATTTAGTTCATATAGTTAAATTCAGATGGTGGTGGATGGCTTTAACCTGCCTTCTGCTTGTTCCGGGAATTATCGCGATGATTTATTCATCCGTAACTTACCCGAACCACGCTCCAATGAAAGTTGGAATTGACTATACAGGCGGAACAATTTTGCAGTACGGTCTTGAACAAAAACTTGCAAACAGCGATGTTGCAAAAACAAGAGAAAGTCTCGAAAAAGCCGGAATTGAAAACCCTTACATACAAATTTTAAACGTCAACCATGACCAGCAGAAAAAAACAAAATCAAATATTAATTCTATAATTTCAATAAGAACAAAATTTATTGACAAAAATTCAAATACAACTGAAGTTATTACAGAACAGCTTCAAAAAGATTACACAAATCCTGAGCTTATCTCGGTAAGTTCAGTCGGGCCTACAATGGGTAAAGAATTGTTCAAAAACTCTTTACTTGCAGTAACTCTTGCATTTTTAGGAATTGTTGCATATCTTTCATTCAGGTTCAGATTTGACTATGCACTTGCCGCAATTTTAGGGGTATTGCATGACGTTATCTTTGTATGCGGAATCTTTTCAATACTCGGTCTTTTGTATAACGTTCAAATTGACGGATTATTTATTACCGCAATTTTGACCGTCATAGGTTTCTCCGTTCACGATACAATCGTTGTTTTTGACAGAATAAGAGAGAACTTACGCTATTATTCAAAGAAAATGTCATTCGGAGAAATTGTAGACGCATCAGTAAACCAGACATTGACAAGAAGTATCAATACATCATTAACAACATTAATAACACTTCTTGCATTGTACTTTTTCGGCGGAGTTACAACAAAAGATTTTGTTCTATGCATGATACTAGGTATTGCAATCGGAACATATTCAAGTATATTCTTCTGTTCAATGCTTGTTGATTTCTGGAACGATAAGCAAACAAAAGCAACAGCATAAATGTACTAAAAAAATCCGGAATATTGAAGTTCCGGATTTTTTATAGACACTATCTGTGTCATGCTGAACTTGGTTCAGAATTTCCTCATGAGCATAGATGTTTTAGCATAAATATCATCTTTCTTTTTACCTTCCTACATTCTAATAGTAAACATCGATGGTTTATAACACAGAAATACAATTTTAAAATATGCAACAAAGAAAGCTTAAGGAAGCCCGCATTGCCGACAATTAATTCAATATGACGGCTTAGAAATTAATCACGACTGCTAATATTCTGGCTTTCAAATGATGTTAAAAAAGATACAGGAATAAGTCCCAGAGCTGCACCGCCATAAAATAAAAGCGGAACAGCTATAATTGTCAACAAAACAGCATAAAAAGAATTATATATTCCCTTTGCCTTGATTATAATCAGAGAAAGAATTACTCCGTATAATATTGCCATAACAGGAGCATAAGAAAGTGCATATTTGCCTGCATCCTCAACTGTTTTGATTTCAGGATGTAACAAGCCTATAATTATACCTCCAATAAAACCGGCAATAAGCGATCCAAAAAGCGAATATACAAAATAAAATCCAAAAATTTCCATTCCCGCTCGCTTTATAGATAAATTAAATAAATTTTTGAACATTAATGCACTCCGCAGCCTACCTTATTTCCTGTAAAACATTTGTTGAATTGAACTTTTTATTAGAATGAATATTAATATATTCTTTTAAAAGTTCAAAGCATACCATACAAACTTTTTCATTAGCCTTTGCATCATATTCAGATACATAATCAAAATCATACTGCAGGCAAGCATTTAAAAAATCTCTGAGCTTATAATGCATAACTGTATACAAACCGTAATTTTCATTACAACTTGCGCACACAATGCCCCCAGTATGAGAAGAAAAAAACATATTTTCATCCCTGACCTGTTTTCCACAGCATAGACAATAATCAAGTTCTATCCCTAAACCGGAAATCTGCATCATTTTTATCTGAAACTTTATTACTGCAATAAGTATTTCAATTGTAGATGTAGCATTAGAAATTTTATCAAGTGCCCTGTAAAGAAGTTCATAAATATCTTCAGAACATGGATCATCTTCAACCCCAAAATTATTTACAACTTCAGATATATACATGGAATAAAATATTTTATCCATATTTTGACGCGTTTTGTGAAATGTATTCAAGACTTCCGCCTGACAAATTCTATCAAGGCTTTTACCTTTATAAAGCATAAGTTTATTGGCAACAAGCAAATCCATTCTCGCACCAAGCTTACTTTTTGGTTTTTTAACACCTTTTGCAACTCCTCTTATAAGCCCTTTATCTTTTGAATACATAACAATAATTTTGTCTGAATCACTCAAATTATACGCTTTAAGATTAATTGCATCTGTAACAAAATTATTCATACAACTATCTCTAGAATCTTAATTTTATTTGCCTGAAGATCCGAATGTACCATGGAAAACTCCTCTGAACATCTGTTGAAGCTCATTTTTATTATCTGAATATGACATTGCAACATCTTCAGTTATTAATTCTTGTTCATACAATCTGTACAATGATGTATTCATAGTAATCATATTATTGAAAGAACCTTTTTTGACAAGTTCGTAAATTTCTTCCAGCTTATCTTTTTCAATAAAGTCTTTAACAGTCGGTGTTACAACTAGAACCTCACATGCCGGACGACGACCTGAAGCATTTGATATAGGAATAAGTTTTTGAGATACAGTACCGCGTAAAATAGAAGCTAACTGTCCTCTAACAAACTCCCTGTCAGACGGTTCATACATATTAACAATTCTGTTTACTGTCTGAATTGCATCATTTGTGTGAATTGTTGCAAAAACAAGGTGCCCGGTTTCTGCAGCTTTCAATGCAGCAGTAACTGTGTCTTTATCCCTGATTTCACCGATAAATATAACATCAGGATCCTGTCTCAGCGCATATTTTATACCGTCAGGGAAAGACGGCGTATCAATAAGCACCTGACGCTGTGAAATCAGAGACTTCTTATTTGAAAAAATAAATTCCACAGGATCTTCAATTGTAATAATATGTTTCGGATAATTTATATTTATATAATCAATCAAAGAAGCAATTGTCGTTGATTTACCTGACCCTGTAGGACCTGTAATTAATACCAACCCGTTATTTAATGTCGCAAACTGCTCGATAGACTCAGGAAGCATTAACTCCGCGACTTTTTTAATATTATAAGGAATGGTTCTTATAACAAGTGCGCTTTTACCTAACTGTCTACTCAAATTTACCCTGAAACGCGAAACTCCGTGGATTTCATAAGCAAAATCGAGATCAAATACAGAATTAACTTTCCCTTTAAAATGCACAGGCAAAAGAATATCGTAAGCAATAGATATATCTTCTTCTGATAAAACAGGCATGTTCACCTTTGTAATTTTACCGTCAATTCTTATAGCTGGGTGCTCGTCTACCTGCAAATGTACATCGGAAGCACCAACAGCAACAGCCTTTTTCAGGAAAGATATTATATTAAATTTAGAATTTGAATAATTTTCAGCCATAACCAACCTTTCAATAGAAAAATTATATCATTTTTTTATACATATGACAATAATATATTTAATGTAACAAAAATGTAACATAGAGTATAAAACAGGAAATTTTAATTCAATAAAATACTTTATATAAATGTAAGGGAAATTCAAAATTAATAATTGGGAAATCATTACGAATATTAAATAATAATCAAATTCTAAAATGTGTAAGAATAATGATTGAAAGAAAAGGTTTATTTTTTATACTCTCTCTCTTAATATCCTCGTGTTTATTTAATGTTGCCTCAAATGGCAACTTTTTTTTTTTGCTTATTATAAATATGTTTTAATACAATAGACAAAAAAACAAGATCCTCTACTTTTATAAAATGACGCACTAATGACGCACTACTTGTTAAATTGATAAAATTGTACACAAACAATTGTCTATAATATTTCAAAGTTATTTATAAGTGTTTACCTATGGTGTTCAATTAAGTACACTTTTACGGTCATAGGATTTCAGCTTCAAATATTGTTCGTTAATCTTGTTAAATTATTTTACGAATGTTCGCTTTGTATATAGAGATTCCCAAATACTTTTTGTATAATTGACGCAGAAACAAAAAGGGATTTTTATGGAAACTAAAACTTTCGGATACTGTAGAGTATCTTCTGCTGATCAGAATGAAGACAGACAAGTTCAGGCTATGCTTGATATGGGAATTAATGAACGAGATATTTTTATTGATAAATTAAGCGGAAAAAATTTTGATCGTCCTATGTATCAGACTATGAAAGCTCAACTTAGAAAAGGGGATCTGCTTGTTATCAAATCTATTGACAGACTTGGAAGAAATTACAAGCAAATCTGCGATGAATGGAGAGAGATTACAGGTGAAATTGGTGCTGATATAAGGGTAATTGATCTGTCTTTGCTTGATACTACAAGAACCGATGGTCTTATAGGGCAGGTAATATCTGATATAGTTCTACAGCTTCTGGGGTATGTTGCAGAGCAAGAAAGAGCTTTTATTAAACAAAGACAAGCAGAAGGGATTGCCTGTGCTAAAGCTAAAGGGAAAAAACTTGGAAGACCTGCTATTGAGTATCCGAGTAATTGGATAGAAACATACAGTACATGGAAAGCCAAGCAAATTACAGCTAGGAGTGCTATGAAAAGACTTGGAATGAAACCAACTTCTTTTTATAAATTGGTAAAACTATATGAAAATAAATTACTCTAGAATTTTTAATATTCCACGATCAGGATCATGCTGATGTATTAATTGAACTTTTCTCATTACTTCGTCTTCCCCGATAATGTCAGTAATGTTATTGATCAACTTTTCTTGGGCTTCTTCATTATGGTAATAAATTTTAATAACTGCATTACTTTTTGCTAATAGTATATGCTTTAGAATTTTATGATCAGTTTTATCAAGAGAATGCCCTACAATATGAAATACCGGACGTATAAATCTTCGATGATCTGTTAATTGTGCTATAAATTCTTGGTACGGTTCTATAGTATTGTATCGATGCCTTTGGTTATGTTTTTGGAAAAGATTTAAGTCTATTGGCAAACTTTTATCATTTTCCTTCCTATCAAAGCTATACGTTCCGAGGACTAAATTGCAATTTTCTCCTGAGCAAACCTTACCGTGTATATATACATACTTTAAAAAATTACTTGCATAAATACTTTTTGCCTTATAGAGCTTTTCATATGTGTCAGTATAGTTAAAACTTAATACGGGGATTTCATTGTTTTTAGAATCTAGCATTAATCTATATTTTTTAACATCTTTTATATTAGTAAGAACTTCATCCAAAAGATATTTTTCAAACAACTTGGTAAATTCTCGTAGCTGTTTATATAGCAAATTTATTAAATCTAAAGAATTTTCGATATAGAAATTATTTATATAAGGTCTTAATTCTGAAGAACACCACTCTTTACTTAGATTTTCATTAAAATGAGGCTCTCTAAGAAAAGATTTAATGTCATATAAAGTAAAGTCGATTATATTTTTTTCTATTTGTAATACTTTATTATTTATTGAAGAAAGCGAATTTAAACCATTAAAACATTTTTTCTGATGCATATATTTTATTACATCATATATTTCTGACTCTAAATCAACCCATGTATTTCCCAAATTAAGTTGCCTTGTTATAAAATGTTTTAACCATAGGTTTGTTGCAAATTTCTTATAATATTCAGAGTTTTCGTTTTCAATTTGTAATTCGCAAAATTCTAAAAAATCTTTATATGAAGTTTTTAAACCGTGTGCAAGATCAAAGCCATTACCTATAATTAAAATATCCATTTCCCTATTCCCTGTTTTTCATTTATAAGTTAATCATAGCATAAATCAATTATTAGCAGGAACTGATCACAAAAAGAAAAGGAGTGATCAGCACCACTCCTAGAAAATGAACCCCGACATATGATAAAGTTTAGATCCTGCCCTTATAGATTAATACTCTTGCCTTGTTATAGTCTTTTTTCCAGTTCTCTATTGTATAAAATAATTCATCATCGGTTTTAGAGTTGTCATCCCACACAAGATAACCTATTATGGGTACATTCTGTTTAGTTTTTGATATAACATCTAAATTTAAAAATCTATAAGACGCATCAAGTAAATTGTCTTCAAAATTCATCACTTGCTGCTTATAGTCAGCATCATTCTCTGTTTGCTCAAAAGTTACAAACACTACATATGGTTGCTCCTCCAAACTCAATTTGAGAGCATCTAGCTGAGTAAAACCTTCAGCAGTACCATCAGTGCTTTCTCTTAATCTCTTTACTGCCTTTGTAAAGCCATAAGCCTTAAATAATCGTGCGAACTCAGCATTCAAGTCCTTGATACTTGTTTTTGAAGATGTTGTTTTGTTCATTAGTTTTCTCCTTTTATTTAATATAAAAAATTTAAAAGGAAAGCGGAGTAAACTCCGCTAAAAACTTATTTTTCAATTAATACATGATTTCCGTTAATAGTAACCCATTTCCCATCACCTGTTCCACTACTTGAATTTGCGGATTTCGTTTTAGAATTAGAACTAGAATTTTTTGTCTTTTTTTCTTTTGAATAAGTATTGACTCTGTTTGGAACATCTTTATCATAAGGTACTCCAATAGTATTCATTTGTGCAAGAATTGCTTTTTCATTATCCAAATATTCTTTTGAAGACATTTCAGAAATATTTTCACGGGTAAAAATTTTATTTTCACCACTTTCAGGATTTATAAAATTTGAATAATCAATATTCGAAAAATCTGATTTTATCTGGCCATTTTTAAGTTGTTCCATAATAATGGACTCATTCTGGACAAATTCTTCTGGAGACATTTTCCCAATTTGTTCTTTTGTATAAGCTGAATCAATTGGAGCTGCATTCCCTGTTACAGCACCCTCTTTATAAACTCTTTTATCATCAGGATTAGTAATTAATTTTCCACTTTTCATACGCTCCATTACTTTTCTTGCAATAACATCATTTATTTTTTGAGATGGTGCAGTTGCCAATACACCATATTCCTGAATAATTTCTTTTGCAATTTCACGACCTTGGGCATTATTCCATTTGTCCATATTTTCTTCA
>CALVCJ010000054.1 GCA_944326015.1 Candidatus Gastranaerophilales bacterium | reverse complement strand
TACCCCCAAGCGAATTCGAATCGCTGTCTACACCGTGAAAGGGTGTTGTCCTAGGCCTCTAGACGATGGGGGCTTATTTCTTTCGACAAATTCAATTCTACATGAAGCAAAATTAAATGTCAACTATTTTTTTGACTTATATTACAGTTTATAATAAATAGTCTCGATATGTAACTCATGAAAGCAATTCAGAGCGGGCTCTGAACTCGTTTCAGGGTCTAACTGATGAGAGATGCTTAAACAAGAGCAGCATGACGATTGCAGCTATTTTTAGTGTAAACTGGGTATAAGTCTTTTTTGGGGATTTATATCTAGTTTAACAAAAACAGTTACCTTAGAAATAATTTCTAAATAACGGTTATCTCTATCCTCTTTCGTAACTTGTTTCAATAGTTTTTGTCAAAAATTTATCAAAATTAAAACTTAAATTTCATGTCTGCCTTCTATCGCTTTTGCAATTGTAATTTCATCAGCATATTCAAGATCTGCTCCGACAGGCAGTCCAAATGCTATACGAGAAATTTTTATTCCGAATGGTTTTATAAGTTTGCTTAAATAAAGACTTGTAGCTTCGCCCTCAACAGAAGGGTTGAGAGCAAGGATTACTTCTTTAACTTTTTCATCAGTTAAGCGATTAAGGAGTTCTTTGATTCTGATATCATCAGCACCAATACCGTCCAATGGCGAGATTAAACCCTGTAAAACATGATACAAACCTTTATATTCATTGGTTTTTTCAATAGCTATTAAATCTTTGGTTTCTGCTATAACGCAAATTATTGATTTATCGCGTGCCGGGGACTGGCAAATCTCGCAAGGGCTTGTTGAGGAAAGGTTAAAGCATATTTCGCATGTTTTAGTATTCTCTTTTGCAGCAATCATGCTTTGAGCAAATTTTTCCACCTCAGATTTTGGCATTCTTAATAAATAGAATGCCATGCGCTGAGCAGACTTCGGACCAACAGACGGGAGTTTTTGAAAATGCTCAATTAATGAAGCTATTGATTTTGGAAAAATCATTAGAAATTTAATCCCGGTATATTTATGCCACCTGTTACTGCTTTCATTTTTTCTTCCATTGTTTTGGAAGCTTTATCGCTTGCCTGTTTGATGGCAGAAGAAATTATATCTTCAAGCATTTCAACTGTTTCAGAGTCTACTGATGACGGATTTTCTGGATTAACAGCTTCTGCCGTAAGTTTAATTGATTTGAATTTACCCTGACCGTCACAAATCACTTTTACAGCTCCGTTTGCAGCTTCCCCTGTAATTTCAAGATTAGCTAGTTCTTCCTGTGTATCTTTTAATCTTTTTTGCAAGCCTTGAGCCTGTTTCATCATCTGCATTATGTTCATAAGTTTCTTCCCTTTATTTTGTAATTAATATTGTAGCATGATTGGTTTTTGCTGCAAATTATTATATAATAAAAATATGAAAAAATACACCTATGTTGCAGAATCTTTAAAAAATGGCCGTATTATGCGTTGGACATTTATGCCTTTAAAGGTTTATATCGCGCCTATGAAATTTTATTCAAAGCAGGGGCAGGAATATAAGTATAGAGATATGGTAATAAGGGCGCTTAACGAGTGGCAGAGTGCAACAAAAGGAAGTGTTGCGTTTAAGGTTGTAAATACTCTTTTGGAGTCAAATGTAAATGTTGATTGGAAAAGGGTTGAACGCAAGGCTCTCGGGCATTGTTATTTTAATTTTGACGGCTCTAACAGGCTTTATGGCGCAGAAGTTGCAATCGGGCTTACTGAAGGTCTGGTTCATGCTGATTATATGGATGAAAACGAAGTGTATCATACAATTTTGCATGAAATAGGGCATGCAATCGGTCTCGGGCACAGTCATAATCCGTCTGATATAATGTACACCCCGCATCAAAAGGGAATTAATTCTATTTCCGAAGGCGACAGACTTACCGTAAACTGGCTTTATACTCTGCCGCAGGGAGCTGATACCGCCGAAGTATCTTCAAAATACGGTATAGGCGGCAGCAATATAGATGAAATTATTGCAAAATTTATTAACAGAAAATCTCCGACAGAATTTGAAAAAGTAAAAGCATCTATTAAGCAGCCGCAGCGTGATCTTTTAGAAGAGCAAGAGGCTATTGCAAATTTACGCAAATATCATATGGCGTTACAAAATGTTCAGATTTCAGAGGATATGAGAAAATTTTTTATAAACAAGAAAAAGTAAAATTGCATTGTTTTCTTTTTGGTGTATAATACATTTGTTAAAATGATTTTTTAAGGGATATTTAATATGACAGTTCAAGATTGGTTTGAAAAACGTAAACAGGCTCAAATTCAACGTAGAAAGCTTGAAGGCAGAGTTGAACTTGATATGGATCCGGATTTATGGACTAAATGTGTTCATTGTGATGCCCAGCTATTAAAAGAAGATCTGGTAAAAAATGATATGGTTTGCCCTGTGTGTGATTACCATTTCAGAATAAATGCAAGAACGCGAATTAAACAGCTTTTTGATGAAAATTCATTTGACGAATTGTTTGCAGAAATCAAACCGGATGATCCGCTTGAATTTGCAGATACAGAAAGTTACAAAGACAGACTGGAAAAGGCGCAGAATAAAACCGGCTTAAATGATGCCGTTGTAACAGGTATAGCTTCAATTAAAGGAAATAAAGTAGCAACAGCAGTTATGGATTTTGATTTTATGGGCGGTTCTATGGGCAGTGTTGTAGGTGAAAAAGTTACACGTATTATAGAAAAAGCCATTGAACTCAGATTTCCTGTTCTTGCAATAACTTCATCCGGCGGGGCCAGAATGCAGGAAAGCGCATTAAGTCTTATGCAAATGGCTAAAACTTCATGTGCTGTATCAAGACTCGATGATGAAAAGTTATTGTATATTAATTTATTGACGGAACCTACATTTGGCGGTGTTACTGCAAGTTTCGGTATGCTTGGTGACATAATTGTTGCAGAGCAGGGAGCAAGAATCGGTTTTGCAGGCCGCCGTGTTATTGAACAAACAATCAGACAAAAATTACCGTCAGATTTCCAAACAGCAGAGTATCTTTTAAAATATGGTCAGGTTGATATTGTCTCTTCCCGTAAGGATTTAAGGGATACATTAGCTAAAATTTTGGAAATGCATAAAGTTGTACAGTAAGAGGATAAATTTTATGACAGCAGTTTTGGATTTTGAAAAACCTATTTTGGAAATTCAGGAAAAAATTGAAGAATTAAAAAAGATAAGTTTGGAGTCGGGCATGGATCTCAATAAAGAAATTGAAACTTTTGAACAGCAGGCAGAAGATTACAGAAAAGAACTTTATTCAAATCTAAAGCCTTCGCAAAAGCTTCAAATAGCAAGACATCCCGAAAGACCAAACTTTTTGGATTATGTGCACCATATTTGTGAAGACTTTGTTGAGCTTCACGGTGACAGGGAGGGAATGGATGATCGTGCGATAATAGGAGGGCTTGCTAAAATTGACGGCAGACCTGTTATGATTATCGGCACAATGAAGGGCAAGTCTACAAAAGAAAATCTTGAATATAATTTTGGGATGCCGCAGCCGCAAGGATACAGAAAGGCTCTTAGATTATTTAAACATGCAAGTAAATTTAATATTCCGATTATAACTCTTATTGATACTCCGGGGGCATACCCTGGAATAAGTGCGGAAGAAACTAATCAGGGCGGTGCTATTGCGGTTAACTTAATGCAAATGGCAAAACTTGAAGTGCCTGTTATTGCAATTATTACAGGTGAAGGCTGTTCAGGAGGTGCATTGGGGCTCGCTGTTGCTGATAAAGTATTTTTACTTGAGCATGCGTATTATACGGTTATTTCTCCGGAAGGCTGTGCTTCTATTCTCTGGAGAGATGCTACAAAAGCTTCTGAAGCAGCTGATGCCTTGAAAATTACAGCTAAAGATTTGATGCAGTTTGATATTATTGACGGTGAAATTAAAGAGCCGACAGGGGGAGCGCATACAAATTATGAAGAAATTTCTTCTAATATGAAAAAAACTATTCTTGAAAGTCTTGATGAGCTTTCAAAACTTTCTCCTGTTGATTTGAAAGAAAAACGTTACCAAAAATTCAGAAAAATGGGCGCTTTTTTAGAAGGTTAGAGAATGTCAGGAAAGCAAACTGTTTATACAGAGTTACAAATAAGAATCAACCCTCAAATTGAAGATATTGTATCTGACTTTTGTTTTGAAAATCTTCCCTGTGAAGGTGTTGTTCTCTCTGAAGAAACCTATAAAGACCTTGAAATGGTATCTACAACAGAGGGTACTTTAAAAGTTTTTCTAAATTTCGACAGTCATTCTGAACTTGTTTCAGAATCTTATATAAAGAAAATTTTAACAGCAGAGCGTGAACTTTTAAAATCACGCGGGCTTACTGATGAAGAACTGGGAAGCTGGGATTTTGTAATCTCTGATAAACCTAATGAAGACTGGTCGAAAAAATGGAAAGAAAAATGGGATATAACAAGAGTTTCTGATAAAATTGTTGTTGTTCCCGACTGGCTAGAGTATAATGCAAAACCGGATGAAGTTGTTATAAGACTGGAACCGGGATGTGCATTCGGTACAGGAACTCATCAGACAACACAACTTTGTATGAAGGCAATAGAAAAATATATGCAAAAAGGAGCGAAAGTTGCTGATATCGGTACAGGGTCAGGAATTCTCGCGATTTGTGCAAAGAAATTCGGAGCGTCTTATGTTTACGGCTGTGATAACGATGAAACAGTAATTGATGTTGCAAAAGAAAACGCGTTAAAAAATAAAGTGACGCTTTCCCCTCGCCCGTTTCGGGAGAGGGAAGAATTTCTTAATGAACAAAGTGAATTTAGAAATTCGGGTGAGGGTGGTTGTTATTTTGAATTAAATACAGCTGACAAAATAACAGAAAAATTTGATTTTATATTAGCAAATATTCTTCATAATATTTTAGCAGAAATTATGGGTGATTTGAAAAATATAATGAATGATAATGCGATAATGGTGTTATCTGGTATTTTAGATGAGAAAAAGCCTGTTGTATTAGATGCTATAAAAAAATATAATTTACATTTAATAGAAGAAGCTCATCAAGATCAATGGATTGCTTTAGTTGTTAAAAATTAGAAATGGAGAGAAATTATGTCTGATAATGAGATTGGGATTATAATATTAATTGTTGTATTATTTTGTGGCGGTTTAATGTTTGTATTCCTGTTCACAATATTAAAGGACATGATTACCGAGATTTTTAATCTTAATTATGATGAGCTAAAGTCTAATTTAAAAGAAGTTCCACAAAATATTTTTACTGTTCCACTTTCATCAATAAACTATTTAGTATTTCGTGGTTTTTGGGTAACCGTTGAACTTTATTTTGATTTTATCATTTTTAAAATTTTTAATAGAGCTTTAGTGGTGAAAGATTTTTCTAATATAAAATTAACAGGAAAGTTTACTTCTTCTTTGATTGTGACTTCTGGAAATAACAAGTTAAAATTTTCTTTGCCAATCAAAAAATATGAAGTAATAAAAGAATTTTTGGAGGAGAAAAATGTCTAAAACTGCAGTTATAATACCAGCAAGGTATGGATCTTCAAGATTAGAAGGAAAACCTTTAATAGAGGTATTAGGTAAACCGATTATTCAATGGGTTTATGAAAAAGCTCAGGCTGCAAGACTCGCTGATATTATTATTGTTGCTACTGATGATGAAAGAATATATGATGCTGTAAAATCTTTCGGCGGTAATGTAGAAATGACTTCTGTCAATCATAAATGCGGCTCTGACAGAATAAAAGAAGTTGTCATGCGACATCCTGAAATTGCGTATATTGTTAATTTGCAAGGCGATGAACCTTTAATAAAACCTGAAAGCATTGATGAAGTTATAAAAAATGTAAAAGATGATAAAGATACTGATATTTCAACTTTGATAAGAAAAGTTACACCTGAAGAGGCAGAAAATCCTAACCTTGTAAAATGTGTTATTGATAATGCAGGCTTTGCAATGTATTTTTCGCGTTCTAAAATTCCGTTTGAGAGGAATGTTGATAAAGCGGATTTTTACGGTCATTTAGGAATATATGGTTACAAGCGTTCTGCATTAATTAAAATGACTGAGCTCCCTCAGAGTTCCTATGAACAGGCTGAAAGTCTTGAACAATTACGTGCTTTACAAAATGGCATGTGCATAAAAACATCAATTGTAGATTTTGTACCGGTTGGTATTGACACTGCTGAAGACTTGAATAAATTTAAAGAAATAATCTCGGCTATGGCTTTATAAACATGCTGCTTGGATTAACCTGGAATAAATCTGCAATTTTTAAAAGCATGTTTAAGCTTACTCTTTCCCTGCAATTTTCTACTCTGCTGATAAATTCTCTGGAGCAATTTAGTTTTTCAGCCATAGCTTCCTGAGAAATTTTGGCTTTTATCCTTAAATTTTTAATATTCTCAGAAATTATTTTATAGTATTTTTTTTCATTACTTTCCATATATTCTCATTAAAACCATATGTTACTATTAATACTATGAAGCTGTACATCACTCTTATGGCTATTGAAATAACTTTATGGAAGATGACAAAAAAATATTTAAAAGTACTTGCAATTTTTTAAAAATTAAATTAATATATATATACAAATATTAAAAAAAATTTAAAAAAATCAATATTTTGTAATATTTTATATTTGTGTTATATTAAAGGTGTTAGATTATTGTAACGAAGGAAATGATGACTATGACAGAAAATGCTGAAATGCCTAATGAAACAGAAGATCGTCAACGTATACTTTTAGCCGATGACGAAGCCAGTATAAGAAGAATTTTAGAAACAAGATTAAAAATGGCAGGTTATGATGTGTATACCGCGCAAGATGGAGAAGAAGCGGTAAACGCATTTAATAAATATAATCCAGATCTGGTTGTACTTGATGTAATGATGCCAAAAATGGATGGTTATGGTGTAACCAGAGAAATTAGAAGAACATCTGATGTTCCTATTATTATTCTAACTGCTCTAGGTGATGTCTCAGAAAGAATTACTGGTCTTGAACTTGGTGCGGATGATTATGTGATTAAGCCTTTCAGTCCGAAAGAATTGGAGGCTCGTGTTAAAGCTGTTTTAAGACGTACAAATAATAGAGAGGCAGTCACACCTACGGGTAAAGTGACAAAGAATGTAATTACTACTGGTAATATAAAAATAGATACAGCACGTCGTCAGGTATTCAGAAAAAATGAGAGAATACGTCTGACAGGTATGGAATTCAGTTTGTTGGAACTTCTTGTAAATAATTCTGGTCAAGCATTTTCTAGGAATGAAATATTACAACATGTCTGGGCATATCCGCCTGACCATAGAATTGATACAAGAGTTGTTGATGTTCATATTTCACGTCTTCGTTCCAAGCTTGAAGCTGATCCTGCTAATCCGGAATTAATACTTACTGCTCGCGGTATTGGATATATGTTTCAAAGAATAAATTAAATAAGTAAAGTATAATAATAAAAAAGTTCCGCTTGTTTAGAGCGGAACTTTTTTATTATTACAGTGTAATTTCATTTTTAAATTATTGAAAATACGTGCTTTTGGTTGTATAATATGCTTTAGAAATAAGCGATAATGACTTGTGTTGTTGTTAAAATATTTTACTTGGAGTAAATTAGTTTATCTATTTTTGGATAGACGGTCTTGATTTCGATATTTTTTATGGTAATATAGAAACGTAACTTGTGGCGTCTGTCGTCAAGTGGTTAAGACCTCGGATTGTGGTTCCGATATGCATGGGTTCGAATCCCATCAGACGCCCCATTTATTAAATTTGACCCTTCGGGGTCTTTTTTATTAGGTATAATGCTCATTTCGAGGGTTCTAACCTTAGAATTTACCCCAAGATTTATTTGACTGAGTAAATATTCTGTAAGTTCACTATTAGCAGTACTTTTCAGGGTTCTAACTTTATTATTGGTTTCTTTGTTTTTTTGTGCGACTTTTATTAACCGTAGTGTTTCAAAGATTGGTTTTAGTTTAACCGATAGGTTATTTTCTGAATATTCGATTTTTTCTATAACCATTCTTAAAAGCAAGCGTTTATCATCAGTTGATGCTTTGATAAATAATTCTGGTATTCTGTTGCAAAATCCAAGTAGTAAATCAATGTTTTTATATATTGCCCTGTTGATCTTGCAGCTTTCCTTTATATCTATTGAAAGCATATCTCTTTCTTGCTGCCATTTTGAGCTTTGTCTGTTAAATGTTTCATCAGTAAATGAATCTGGTAGTTTGCCAAGTAATTTTTCTTCATAACTTTTAGCTATGAGATGATCGAGGTCTTTAATTCGTTTGATTTTATTATCTAATATTTTATTTTCTTCCTTATAAATTTCATCAAGATTTGAAATTATTTTGTTTTTTAGAGCTTTAATAACTTCTGCTGGTATATATATGCTGTCTAAAATATTTTGGAAGGCATGATCTATAACCTCTTCTCGTATAATCAAGCCTTTTAGACTTGTATGCATTTTCTTTCTATTTGTGCAGTGGTAATATATGTAGTTTCCACTATTGTGAGCTCCCTTTTTTACTTCAGCTGTCATATAGCAACCGCATTTGGCACATTTGATAAAATTTGTATAAGTGAAATTATTGAAATTTTGCTTAGGCTTGTTGGTCAATCCAAATTTTGATTGTACTTGGTAAAATGTGGCTTTGTCTATAATGGGTTTGTGTTTGCCTGTATAACGTGTTCCTGACCACATAAAGTCTCCAATATAAAAAATGTTTTTAAGTATTTCTTCAATTTTTCTAGCCCTATATGCTTTTCCGTATTTATCTTTGAAACCTTCAAGAAACATTTTTTCTCCAAGACTATCAAGTGAATACATTCCGGATGCGTAGTACTCAAAGATCCGTTTAACATAAAAGGTGTTAGCTTCGTCAATAACGATAATACCTTTATCTTCTGAATTCCTTTTGTTTAGATAGCCGATAGGTGCTTTACCTGGGAAATATCCTTCTTCAGCTTTTCTGCGTAAACCGAGTTTTGTTCTTTGAGATCCTTTGTCTATTTCGTATGCACTTGTAGCTCGTGTTATTTTACGCATTAACTTGCCTTCAGGTGTTGTTTCATTATTTTCCTCAGAAGAAAGAGGGGTTATTTCGTATTTGTCGAAGAGCGTACCAAGCTTAACATAATCTGCATCTTCTCCTCTTGATAGTCTATCCCATTTCCAGAAAATAAGAGTATCAATATTTTTAGAATTAAGTTTAATGTACTTAAACATCTCTTGTAGTGCAGGTCTGTTAAGATTTTTCCCACTTTTCCCTTCTTCCGTAAATATTTTTATGGTGCTGTAATTGTTCTGTTTTGCATATTCTAAGCAGCGTTGAGTCTGAGCTTCAATACTGTATCCCTTAGTTGCTTGTTCTTCCGTTGATACCCTAACATAAATAATTGCATTTTTAGTCATTCTTATAGTTCTCTTTATTTGTATTATCCTCAAGTCCGATCTGTGAAACTAAACTGATGAAATCAATAAGCGAATTTTCATCACTTTCGTTTAGGTTTAGTATATCATATGTTTCAAAAGTTACAATAATTTCCTTTTTTCCCATTTTAATCTCTCTTTTAATTTAATAAAAGATTTAATTTTTAGAAAATTTGGGCTATTTTCTTAAAGAAAACGGTACTTTTGTGTTAACTTTAGTAAATTTTTATTGTTTTTTCTCGGTAATTGCACATCTAAAAAAAGTATAAGATTTTTAGACAAATTTTTTATGGTGAAAATATCGATTAATCTGTTCATGAATTTATGTAAAAATGTCTAATAAATATACTAGATATTTTTTAGACAAAGTTCTATAATATTAATAGGAGGATTCATATGCCAAAGACTTTTGCTTATATCAGAGTTTCCACTCAGGAACAGAAAGAAGACCGACAGTTGGATGCTTTAAAGACCTTAAATGTTGATGAGGTTGTTATTGAAAAAGCTAGTGGTAAAAATTTTATCGGACGAGAAAAGTATCAAAATTTGAAAAAGTGTTTAAGAGCAGGTGATACATTAATTGTACATTCAATAGATCGTTTAGGGCGTAATTATACTGATATAAGTAAAGAATGGGACTATTTAAACCAACAAGGGGTTTATATTCAAGTTTTGGATATGCCTATATTGAATACAAAAGATGCAGATAATGATGTCTCACGTAAATTGACTAAAGATATTGTTTTAAAGTTGTTATCCTATGTTGCTGAAAAGGAAAGAGAAAATATATCAAGGCGACAAAGAGAGGGGATAAAAGCCGCACAAGAACGTGGTGTCGTTACATTTGGTCGTCCAAAATTAAAATCTTCAAATCTTCCAAAAGCTTTTAAAAAAGCCTATGATCTATATAGTAAAAAGGAAATCAAGGCACAGGATGCTATTAATATGTGCAAGCTAAAGCGTGCAACTTTTTATAATTATGTAAAGCTGATGAAAGATAATACTTAAAAGGAGATTTGAGTTTTTTGTCTTTTCAACAATTCTTTAATCAACTCTTCATCAGAAAAACTGCTTAAATCTCTATCGCAGGTATACATGTCTTTGATAATCACTGTATATCTTTCTGGTTTCATATTTGCATACTGTTCTAAAATTGTTTCGAGTTCCGCATGACCGACATTTTGACTTAATGCTTTTAACTGCAATCCGTTTCTTACATATACAAGTGCTGTGTATATTGAATAATGACGGAATGCATGGGGATTATATTTTTCAATTCCTGCTTTTGTTTCAATATCTTCTATTAATTTGTTGTATGCGGTATCTTTTAGAAATGTTTTTTCTACTTCAGTATGGCCGGCATATTCTTTTATTTTAGGGAATAGAGGACTAGCATCATCAAACCCATAGTCATTTTTTAATGTATTAATCCAATCAGAAACAATCAAATAACATTCAGGGTTAAATTCCATAAACTGAGTTATTATATAATTGTCAAATTTTGTATGTACCCCTTCAAGCGGATCCTGATAAAATCTATGCTTATCCAAATCCACAAGTTTTAATGTGGCAGTAGCTGCTGCTGAAATTCTAGATGCTGTTAAAATTAAAAAAGCAATAAGTGCTCTATCTCTTTTTTCTTTTATTGTTTCAGCAGGTAGTGCTAATAATTTTTGAATTTCTTCATCCGTTGGAAATTTAACAATTTCTTGTCGGTTTGCAAGCCTTTTGTCAGTTAAAGTTGGTTCTAAGCTATCTAGATCAACAATTTTTTGATTTCTACCTTTAACCTTTGCTTTACTTAAATACCAATACAGAAAATCTTTAACATTAGTCAGGTGATTGTTTCTTGTACTTGGGCCAATGTCGAGACTTCTAAGGTGTGTATAAAATCTTTCTCCATTAGTGCTACTGAATTCACTAAAATCTATATAGCCGTTCACTTCATCAAATAAATTAATAGATGCAATTTTAGCTTTTGCCGTAGACTCCTTAACCTTATCCTTTTTCAATGTTGAAAGATAGTCTTTGTATTCCAGTTTAATTTCTTCATTTTTTGGATTATATTTTGATTCCTTAACCATAGAAAAATTTTAACATGAAAATTTTTCAAAACCAGCTTTTTGTGAAGTTGCGGGCGAAACATATTAGCTCTCTACTAAGTTTCTGTTTCTCTGATTTTTCACACCTTTTTTCTGCAAAAAAGTAATAAAAAAAGCTGGCATATAGCCAGCTTAATGAATATGTAATTTAGATTTTTAATCAGTTGCAGCAGCTTCTAAAAATTTTTCTTTATCTTTTTGACTGCCGAATCGATTCATTTGTTTTTTACAAATAGGACATGTAGCTTTAAGTAGTATGCTGCCTTTTCTAACTTTTTTATCACTATTAGAAAAATCATACACCTCTACTTGTCCGTTAAGGGGTTTTCTTTTACTATCGCAATGAACGCAATAAAACTCATTAGGTTTGAGGCTCCCCTTTTTACGTTGTTCCCGTTTCCCCTTTTCATATTCAATAAACTCGTTTCCGACAATGTAGAAAGTTCCTTTCATGGTAATGACCGGTAGATCATCTTTAATTTTGTAGTAAAGTGCTCTGCTTGTGATTTCTAATTTTTCTGCTAGCTCTCTAACCCTGTACCTTTTTGTAGGAGCTACTTTGTTCAATTTGATTTTTGTCATGTTTTTCTCTCCTTTTATTTAATATAAATTTTTGGAGAGAAGTTTCAGGGTACTACATATTTTAAGTTTTGCATAATTTCGAATTTGCACAATGAAGCAGCAATTAGTATGCTCATGACTACATAGATTTGCATACTTTAATATAAAGTTTCACAATAGGTTTATATCGTAGATGGCTTACCAAATTTTTATTTAAAGAATACAAAAACCTATTCGCTTCTAATTTTTAGTAGTGAATAGGTTCAAATTTTATTGATTGATAAAGAGTTTCCTGATAAGAACTCGCTAACCTTATACCAGTCCTAAATATTTTTCAAAGAACTTACTAAGTTTCTCAACAATTGTCTGCTGTTTAGCTTGTCTATTATTTGCACCTGCACCAAACAAAGGTACTGGTGGAAGTATTTTTCCAATAGCTGTTCCGAATGTTCTGAGTTCTCCATCTCTGAAACAATTGTCAATGAATTTTTTAGTTTCTTCTTTTTTTAGGTTTTCTTCCTCAATAATTTTTGCTAAGTCAGCTTCTTTCTGTTCTACAACAAACTTGTTCCAATCTTCATCAACATTTGTATCTGTATTTACTGTTGCAATAAAGCTCTCAATTAACTCTTTTTTACTTCTTAGCTGAATACTTGAATTGATGGCTTTGTTAATATCAACCAGTATTTCTTTATCTTCACAGTTTGAATCGTGGTACTTGGCAACTAAGATGAGAATATAGTCGATATTGACTTCTACTTGTTTAACCAATTCCATTTCAAAAACTATATCATCATTGATGTTTTCTTTTTCCGCATCATCACGTCTTCTCCACTTTTGATACAAATCAAGATATCTGCTTTGGTGGTCTTGTAAGTCC
>CALVCJ010000053.1 GCA_944326015.1 Candidatus Gastranaerophilales bacterium | reverse complement strand
TCGCGCATCTCAGAAACTGTTTTGACGTAAAATTCGTTATTAGGAAAATGGAAGCGGTTTTCTTCATCTTTCATTGATTGTGTCTGCATGCACAGAAGTGTGTCATGCCAGTCCGCATCTTCTTTTCGCAAATAGTGGGAATCGTTTGTGATAACCATTTTGATTCCGAGTTCTTTTGCTATTTTAATTAAATCAGGGTTTGTTCTTTTTTGCTCTTCCAGTCCATGATCTTGCAGTTCAATATAGTAATCATCACCGAACAATTCTTTATATCGTTTTGCAACGTCTTTTGCTTCTTCATAGTTGCCTTTTAAAAGATTTTGCAAAACTTCACCGCCTAAACATGCCGAACAGCATATAATACCTTCGTGGTGTTCTTGAAGCATTTCGAAATTTATTCTCGGCTTCATATAAAAACCTTTGCAGGCAGCATCTGAAGCAAGTTTAACAAGGTTCATATAGCCTTCGTTATTTTTGGCAAGGAGTATAAGGTGATATCTTGGATTGTTATTGGGATCACGCTCTGTTATATCACCGTTATGGACGTAGAATTCACACCCTATAATCGGTTTAATTCCCGCTTCTTTAGCTTCAAGGTATAAATCAAGTGCCCCGTACATAACTCCGTGATCGGTTATTGCAACGGCAGGCATGTTATTTTCTTTGGCAAAATTGCAAAGATCTTTGAGTTTTATAGCACCATCCAGCAGTGAAAATTCACTGTGCAAATGTAGCGGTACAAATTGAGTGTCTTTATCCATATTAAAATTTTAACACAGTGAATTTTTAAAAAGTTTGAATGTTAAAGAATATTTATTGATAATTTTCCAGAGTTTTGTTAATTCTTTCTATCATTTCTTCTTTCAAGAACTTAGGAGAGCAAATTTCGCATTCCCTTCCGTATCTCATTAACCTTTTTATTAAAATATTTAAATCTTCATCTTTGTTAATGATTATATTGCTCCCATCAGATTCTATTTTATCAAGTCTTTCCCATTCTCTTAATTTATAGTTTCTCGCAAGTCTGTTTTTAATTCTGTATACAACTGTTGTAGGAATTGATCTGGTTGAAGATGCTACCGGAAGCTGTTTAATTGATTTTATGTTTTCAATCGGTATTTGATAAATTCTGCTTCCGTTGTTGCCTAGCACTTTAAGGCAAATTTTACGTTTTTCGTAGATTTGTTCAACAGGTGAGCAAAGAAGATTGATGTCTTCACCTTTGTCATTTGTAAATATAATTTCAAGTTTTTGTTTATCCTGACAGTATTTTTCACATTTTTTTACTTGTTCGACCATTTCAGAATGATAAAATGAAAGATGTAAATTTTGCGTATTTCCGGAAATTTGTTCCAAACTCTGGGCGGATTGATCATATCTCATTTCAAGATTTCTTATAAAATTTTCAAAGTTAGTTTTATTTTTCCCGTCTGGCAAAATATCACATGCTTCCTTTAAAATTTTTATACTTTTTAAATCATCCGGATTAAATTTTATTTTATAAAGTGAACTCAACATGTGATATTTACCTTTAATTTTTTTGATTTTAATCCCGAAAATTTTCATAGCGTTAAGGTATTTATTAATGGTCACATGAGTATTAGATGTTCCGTCATAATTACCGTCCGAGAAGTGGTCAATTACTTTTTTGAATTCAACTTCTCCTTCATAGAGCATTTTTATAAATTCAAATAATTTTACGCAGGAATCATTGTATTTTTCGGTTAATTTTTTACCCACAATAATACCCCGCTTTCATGTCTTCTAAAAGTGTAATAAAATCATTTTTGAATTTTTCCGGCTCAAGTATTTTAGCATTATAGCCGTATTCAAGTAATTTTTGTTTAGCAAGAAAATCGTTTGATGTTGTCATTTCAATTAACAAACTATTTTCATGTTTTTCAATAATTTTTTCGTTTTTATCTGGTTTGAATTTTTTTGTGTCACATACAAGCTCATAGACAATTTTAAATTCTTTAAAATTGCAAGGCAGTGTTTTATTAAGTTTAATTTCGTTTATCTTTTTAATTCTGCTGACAAGAAAACTACCATACTGCATGTATTCAAAACCCATTCCATAAAGATAAATTTTTCCGTTTGAAATATCTATTTTATCCGATATAAGTTCAATATTTTTTTCCCCTGAATTGGGGGAATTGTATGAAATTACAATCTGTTCTTTTTTATCGCAGCAATCAATAAGTTCTTCTAAAAGTTCGTTATTTACATCTTTAAGCATTGAAAGGCGTTTTATTTCATCAATGAAGTGGTCATTTTTAATGTATGCGCCGATTTTAGCAAAGAATTTTTCCATTGATAAAAGTTCTTTAACATCCATATTTTTAACAATACTTTTATAGACTTTTATAATGCTTTGCATTTGCTCGGGAGTAAGCTTAAGTTCAAATGGGTGGGAAATTACTGTATATCGAGAAATTTTATCTTCGCCTCTGACTCTTTTTATTTCGCATCCGATTCTTCGCAGTGAGTTTATGTAAACTCTGACGGTATCAATTGAGACTTTTTCCCTGAGATAAGGGTTGTTATAAAAACTTGTGCAAATATCTTCATATGATTTAGGACCTTCTGTCAAAAGCGAGAATAAAAGCAGTGATTTATAACCTGTAAAAGACATCAGATTGTATGTAACTTTTTGATTTTTTATAAATTCTTTCATGACAGTATCCCAGTTTTATTCTACTATAAAATTAAAAGCATGTCTAAAAATTATATTTGAGTGCTGATTGTAAAAAGTCAATTAAATTTTTTGAGATTTTTACGTAATTTCATTAAATTTTCTTCATTAAGATTTTAGAACTTGAATTTTTCCTTATTATTTCAAGGGGCATGGTCAATTGTAAATTTTATTTTATTTTTCTTTACTTGTCAAACTTTTAACTTAGATTTACATTGAAACTATGGAGGGGGCGGGAACTGAAAAGTTAAAAATTTTTTCAGAACGGCTGCCGGATAGTTTAAAAGATTGGAATAATGCTAAAAGAGAGGTGATGGCAAAAAACGGATAGTTGGGAAAAGGTTTGTTTGATATAATTTAAGTTTGATTTTGAAGTGCAAAGATTAGGGATATTTTTTTAGTGGAGTTAAAAATATTTTTTTAAGGAGATGAGGAAATAGTTGTTTATTAAAAGCTTGCGATTTAGCAGGCTTTTTTATATTATATAAATCATGACGGAAGAACTTGAAACAAAACTTGTAATAGGTTTAATGTCTGGAACTTCCTGTGACAGCATCGATGCTGGTTTATGTGAAGTATGCCCTGATATGTCTGTTAAACTTATTTCCGGTATAAATTACAAGTATCCTGAGAGTGTGAGAGCTAAAATTTTTCAGCTTTTTTCAGGGAATGTGTCTGTTAAGGATATCTGCCAGATGAATTTTGTAATCGGACATTGTTTTGCTGAAGCTTGTAAGGTTTTAATATCTGAACATGGTAAACCGGATTTTATAGCAAGCCACGGGCAGACAATTTATCATTATCCTTTTGATGAAAACCTTGATAAAATTTCTTTAAAAAGTACTTTACAAATTGGTGAAAGTGCTGTAATTGCCAAAGAAACAGGTTGTCTAACAATATCTAATTTCAGAGAAGCTGATATGGCTGCTGGGGGAGAAGGTGCGCCTCTGGTTTGTTTTGCTGATGAAAAATGGTTTAAACCATTAAAGAAAAATATTCTTGTTCAAAATATTGGCGGGATTTCAAATGTAACTGTAATATCAAATGAATTGCCAACATTCGGTTTTGATATAGGACCTGGTAATATTATTATTGATTACTGTGCAAATAAATATTTTAAAATGTCTTATGATAAAGGTGGTAAAATTGCAGATTCAGGGAAAGTTTCTGAAAGCTGGCTTGAATGTTTGCTGCAGGATGAATATTACTTTAAAAATCCGCCAAAGACTACAGGAAGAGAATATTTTTCCGCGCAGTATATTGAAAATGCAATTCGTTTTGCTCCTAAAAAACCTGAAGATATTATTGCAACTGTAACTGCTCTTACTGCTAAATCAATAACTTCATCGTATGAGAGATTTATCTATCCTGATATTGATATTAAAGAAGTTGTAATAGGCGGTGGAGGTGCTTATAATCCTGTATTAATGAAGTATCTAAGGCATTATCTTCCAAAGCATATTGATTTGAAAACTCATGAAGCTTACGGGATTTCAAACAATTTTAAAGAAGTTATGGCATTTGCCCTCCTTGGTTACTGTACTTACTATGGTATTCCTAATAATCTTCCTTCATGTACCGGGGCTGAAAAAAGAATCGTTTTAGGGAAAATGACTTACTGCTAATTAAATCCTGAACGGGTAATCATCACGAATTTCCCAGTTATCTAACTGTAAAATTCCGGCACAGAAATTTGAATTTGTTTTGCAGCTTTGAATTGCTTTATCTCGTGTAGCACATTGTAAATTTTTTGGACAAAAAGCACCCCAGTACCCATTACCTGGAGTAATATATTTTTCTGAGCAAATTACCATAAAAAATTTGTCTCTCCCCATTTTATTTGGTTTTTTGTCTCCATTTACATCATACCATATATCGTAGCATCCACCGCCATTTCTGACATGAAATAGTGACCCGTCAGCAAGGATAACTTTAGTATAATAAGAGGTAGAAGGATCTTTTTCTGCTGAAACGTATGTTAAATACGGAGCAAGAAATTTTCTGAAGAATGCATCAGAAATTTCACTATTAGCTGCAGCGTCATAACTTCCATCTTCATGTCTGATATAATCATTAACATTCCTCCAGTCTTCAATCGGGCCATTGTCAAGCTCTGACATAATAATTGCTTGACCAATCATGGAATAAAACTTTTTTAATCTTGCTGATGTTTCCTTTTTTTTTGCATTTTGTATCAAAGATGGCATTGTCATAGCTGCAACAATACCTATAATACCTAACGTTATTAAAACTTCTGCAAGTGTAAAAGCCCCAAAATTATGTATTACTGTTTTTGCGGGGGGGGGGCGATTTTTAAGCTCTTATTTTCCATAACTTAACTCCTTATATTTTATATATTTATTATTACTCATGTTTCAATTTTTGTCAATTGGAGCTTATATGGCGATCTAAAATGTCACCCTGCAGACTCTGAACGCGTTTCAAAGTTTAACTGCTGTGAGAGGTCAAAAAAGTTCCCAATAACATCTGTTTTTTGAGAATATCCGGTGTAAAATCCGATATAAGTCCTTCTCAATTCAGTCTGTCAAGAATTTGTTGTTAACATTTGTAAAATTATATTTAATTTATATCAAAAATTTTTTTCATAAGTGTTATAAATTTTGTATAACAAAGGAGAAAATATTATGATTGACAAAACAGCATTTACTTCAAACAAAACAATGGCACAACAGTATCTTGAAAGAAAAGCTGCTCAGATTGAAGCAGATTTGGCAGAAACAATAAAAGAGTCAGGTAGAGTCATTATTAATAAAAATAAAATGGCTGCTCGTAATGGTGGTTATATCCCCGAAGATGCTTATTTTGGCCCTGTTCCAACTACTGCCCGCAATATAGGTAAAAAGAAAGTGATGGACTCAATCGCAATTACAAAGACTAATGTGGATAGTGTAAGCACTCCGACAAGAGAAGAAATTATACCTGAAAACAGTATTAATTTTATTGCGTAAGATATTTTTTTATAGCATAAGGAATGTACCTGACTGTGTCTGTAGCCAAAACTCCGTATTCAGTCAGGTCATTTTTTGCTAAATCTCCTGCAAGTCCATGCAGATATACACCTAATACAGCAGAATCAAAAGCATTCATATGCTGTGCCAAAAGCCCGGCTATCATGCCAGCTAATACATCTCCGCTTCCGGCTTTCGCGAGTGCACTGCTGCCTGTGTTGTTAATGTAAATTGCTCCATATTGCGATGCTACTATTGTTTTGTGCATTTTTAAGACAGTAATACAGCCGTATTTTTTGCTTATTTTTTCTGCAGATACCTCAGGTGCCCTCAAAATATCTTCAAGCTGGCAATGTAACAGTCTTGATGCCTCTTTAGGATGAGGGGTTAAAATTGTATTTTCTGGGATTTTAATATCCATTTGAGATAATATATTCAACCCGTCAGCATCAATTACTACTGTCTGTTTATCCGTAAGTTTAATTGTGTTTTCAAAGAGTTCTTTAGCAGTGTTTGTTGTTGACAGCCCGCATCCTATCAACAAAACTTTTGAATTGTTAATTATTACCGGTATTTTTTGAACTGGAGCCAAAACTACTTCTGGAGCAAGATTTGATACAGCCCTTAAAACATTTTCACAACTGGCAAGTTCCACATATCCTGCTCCAATTTTCAATGCAGCGATAGAAGAAAGATAAGCAGCCCCTGGCATGTATTGTGAACCTGAAATATTTAGTATTTTCCCGAATGTCCCTTTATTTGAATCTTCTCTTCTTTGCGGAAGTTTTGGTAAATTATAATCCATTTTGTCTTATTGCCTCGTAAGTTACAATTGCAACTGAATTAGAAAGATTTAAGCTACGCTGACCTTCTTTCATTGGAATTGTCAAAGCATTTTTATCTTTTACGTAAATTTCAGGCAAGCCTCTTGTTTCCGGTCCAAAAACAAAGAAATCTCCGTCCTGAAATTTTACATCCGTATACAATTTATTTGTTTTTGTTGTCAGATAATAGAAGTTAGCATTTTTATTTGCATTAAGCAATTCGTCCATTGTCTCAATTTTTTGTAAATTAACACTGTCCCAGTAGTCTAATCCTGCTCTTTTTGTGTATTTGCTCGAAAGTGAAAAGCCTAGTTTGCCGACAAGGTAAAGACTTGCACCGGTACAAGCACATAGACGTGCAATATTGCCCGTATTTTGCGGAATTTCCGGCTCGTATAAGACTATGTTGAACTTTGTCATATCAATCCTTTATGAACAATCTGGGACTTTCTGTAATAACCGGAACAGCTCTTACTACACAGAAAATAATTGCAGCCCAGACAAATATCATTGTTATAATATGTAAAATTCTGGCACCATCCCAAAGCTCCATTCCGGGGGTATTAGCCGCAATCAAAAGTAAAAATGCAAGAACTTTTGCAATAGCATAGCTCACTCTCATAAAACGCGACGCACATATAAATTTTCCAATTTTTCCTGATTGCATTGTCTTATCACCAAATGCAGTGTATCCTTTAGATAAAGCTACACTTCTTATACCGTCTGTTATAAATGCTCTTGCAATGCAAATCAGAGGAAAAATGATGCTTATCCAGCCTAATACGGCAAAAACAGTCCAATAAGAAACTTCAACAATTCTGTCTCCTAAAATATCCAGTACCGAACCCCATTCAGATGTCTGATTAAACTTTCTTGCGAGATACCCGTCAAGTCCGTCCATTGAAAACGCAATTGCCGTTAAAATAAATGCAAGCAGATATGACCAAGTTGTCTGCAGGTATAATAATGCGATTGCAGCATATGCAACGAATACGCGTGATATAGATACTATATTTGCAATGTTATTTTTTATATTCATTTTATTGATGTATCTCCGTTATATTATTTTTTTGTTCTTGATAAAGCGAAATTAACCTCATCAAGTTTTTTTACTTTGTCGCCAAGCATGATTTTTTCAGCTTCTTCAAGAATTTGTGTTACCATAAATCCGTTATCACCGTCAGAACGGGCTTTTTTCCCGTTGGCACAGCAGCTTATGAAGTGCTGGCATTCCAATTTTAAAGGCTCAATTTCCAGATAATCCAGTTTGATATTTTGTGTGTTATCTTTTACAAAGTTATCAAAAATAACAAGTTTATTTTCAGGAACAGTATCATCTAAAATAGCTGTAGCCTTTGTGCCTCTGACCAGAAGCTGAACGTGCTTCCGTGGTGTAATCCAGCTATCTGAAATATAGCCTAAAACACCGTCTTCAAACTGTATACCAATATGCGTTATATCAAGAATTTCGTTTTGTTCTGATGAACATCCCATTGCAGACATTACATGAACAGGAGCTTTTCCTGTAACATAACTTATCATTGAAACATCATGAGGCGCAAGATCCCACATTACACTTCTGTCATTTTTAAAATAGTTTACGTTAAGTCTGTCACTTTGTGCGTAAATAATTTTTCCGAGAGTACCCTCTTCTATAAGCATTTTAAGTCTATTGACTGCAGGGTGGTATAAAAGAAGATGTCCCACCATTAATACAAGCCCCTTGTCATGAGCAAGTTGTGACAAATCACGGGCTTCTGCAGCAACTGTTGAAATAGGTTTTTCAACGTAAACGTTTTTACCTGCTTCAAGCATTGCTTTAACCATTTTATAATGCGTATGGCTCGGAGTTACAACACATACACCTGTAATTTCTTTATTATTTATTATATCGTGAAAATCTCTTGTGACTTTTACTCCCGCATATTGTTCGGTAACCTTTTTAAGGTTTTCCTCATCAATGTCACATACAGTATCAAGTACATTTAAATTGTAAAAATTTCGTACAATGTTTCTTCCCCATACACCGCATCCTATAACGGCTATTTTTTGTTCCTTCATTTTAATTCCCTAATCTTATCTGATACTATTTATATAATACTCACCAAAGAATTTTTTGCAAATATTTTTTTATTATTGTTGCCGGTTTTTATAAGCATTTAATCTTAGCGTGTGCATTTCTTCACATTTTGAGAAGAAAAGTTCTCTGTCTTCTGCCGGATAATACGTTGAAAGTTTTTCCAACAGCGGTCTTGGAAAGGCTGAGTATTTCGCCATCCCGTCAAGAATATCGTCATCCAGACGGTATAATGATCTGAAGTTTTTAAAATATATTGCTTTGCTTTCTTCTTCTGATTTTTGCGGGTTTTCAAGAGGTTTTGTTCCGAGTTTATATGTAACATAGTTGCTGTCAAAATACACTGGTTTGTAGCCTTTCATGATTATTCGCATTATAAAATCAAAATCAGACATTGTTTTGAATTTTTCATCAAAGTAGTTTTCTTTTTCTATCATTGATTTTTTGAAAAACATTGCCTGTCTTGCACAAGGCATAACCTGAAATGCATTGTGCATGGAAGGCGCAAATAAAAATACAAACCCCTCAGGATGCCGGCAATAGGCCGGTGCAAATGAAAAATCCGCATTATTTGTTTCCATAACATTTACAATATCGTATATTGATGTTATATCATGAATAAAATCATCACAGCTTAAAAATGTTACATATTTACCTTTTGCATGCATTACACCTTTATTGTAGGCATTGAATTTACCAGTATCGCGTTCCGAGAAAAATCTAAAGAAACCTTTATTTTTATAGTTTTTAAGCATTTCAAGCGTTCCGTCATTTGATGCTTTATCAATTACAAGATGTTCAATATTTGGATAAGTTTGTAAATCCAGCAGTGATATTAAAAGATTGAAATCATCTGCCAGATTATTTTGAAGCAAATTATATGTTGGTGTAATTATTGTAACAAAGGGTTCCATATTTTTTCCTTTCGGTTTTATTAATATAGCATATTTTTGACTTAATGACGAATTATTACGACATGTAAATTCTTCATGAAAAATTCCACAAAAATGTTTCAATATGAGTTTAAATATAGATATGGTTAGTGTTTATTAAGAGTATAGGAGGTTATTATGGATCGTTATACTTCTGTTTCCCCTGCCGAAGTTGGGATTATGTCAGGTCTCATAGGAGCCGGTATAGGTTATACACTTGCACCGCGCAAGTATAATCTTGAGCAGCTTTTAACGTTGAGGCAAGATGTATTTGAAAAATCTTTTCAGCAAAAGCTCTTTGAAAAAGCAGATAATACACAAAAAACAGCAAGAAATGCTATTATTGATGCAAGAAAATCTCTTGTTGAGGCTTCTAAAACAAATACTGCTGAGGCAATGCTTGTAGAATTTGTGCGTTCTGACAAACTTGATGCTGCTTATAAATCTATTAAAAGATTTTTACCTAAAGCGCGTGTTCAAAGTGCTATTGTTTTGGGGGTAATTGGTGCTTTTATAGGTGCTTTGTCTAAGATAATTTTCTTTAAAGAAAAGCCGTAATCTTTAATAATTCATATAAATATCTCTTATAATATATTCCTCCAGCGACTTCTTTTCGGAGCTTTTCGATCCGGGGTCGTTTATCATAATGTCAAAAGCATAAATTTTACCGCTTCTTGCTGTAATATATCCTGCTATGGCGCTTGTATCAGATAATGTCCCCGTTTTTGCTCGTAAATTATCTTTAAAATAAAGCATTCTATTAGCCAGAGTCCCTTCACCGGCAGTTGGCATTGAATTTATAAAATCGTTATCATCAGCAGTTTTAACCAAAAAATCACTCATAAAATCTGTGGTTATAATATTATTTTTTGAAACTCCGCTACCGTCTACTATCTTTATATTTTTGTAATCTATGTTAAGTTTATCCAAATAATTAACAAGCATTTTTTGCGAACTTTCAAGTGATCCTGTGTTATTTACGAATTTTGCTCCTGCAAGTTTAAAAACGCTTTCACAGATAAAATTACTGCTGTCTTTGAGTATAGCCGTAACAGCATGACTCATTGGATGTTTGATTTCACTTACAAGGTAAATATTTGATGCAGGTAATTTTTTCTGAAAAAATTTGCCGTAATAATCAATTTTGGCACTTCCAATAGCATCTTCGAGTCTGAGAATAAAGTATCTTTTAGGATTATTAACGGGTAGTTGTTTTGTTATTTGATTTTTTATAGTGCCTTCAGCAGAGATTATATCAGGAGAAATACTGTTATTGCGGCAGAATTTAATATTATCACTGTTACCTGTTGTCACAAGATTCATAAACGTTACCGGATAGAATTTGGTTGTATAAATCTCGGCAGGTCCACCTTGATTAGTTGATGAGACAATGACTTTTAATAAATTTCCGTCGATGTTATATGAACTAAATTTTGGCATTAAAGGATTTAAATCATCATCCCACTGCCATCCTTCACCCCATTCTGTCTTATCAAAAATATAATCGTCTATGTATATATTTTTCGGGCTGATAATTTTTTTATCTTTTGCAGCTTTTTCCATAAGGCTGTTAAGACCGGATGAAGTTAGAAATGGATCTGCTCCGAGTTTAATATATAGTTCATTATTTGTATTTTTATATAGCTTTGTAGAAAATTCATAGTCTTTCCCAAGGGTATCAATGGAGGCTTTTAGTGTTACAAGTTTCAAAGTTGAAGCAGGGATTGCCGGACGATTTGCATTTAATTCGTATACTGCAGTTCCTGCAGGTATTTCTTTTACAGATACTGAAACCGCATTCGTATTTATTCCTGATTTTGCGATGGTTCTGTCAATTACTGCGCAATATGAAGCCTGATGATTTGTGAAAAATATAATTAAAATCGTTAAAATATTAAAAAGTTGTTTCATACACTTTTAACCTCATAGTTTTTTCTTATATCATTTAAACAGGTACATTTGTTTCTAAATTCATACATCGGATCCAAATCAAGCATTGCAAACATAGCTCCTTCTTTTTGATCCTTAATTTCCGTTATTGATTCGCCTTTATAATCAATAATTCTTGAATGACCTATATTCCATTCATCGTTTTGTATATATCCAGATTGAGTCAGAGCAATCATGTAAGTCTGATTTTCGACTGCTCTGCATCTTGTCATACATTCCCACGGAACAGGTTTTTTCAACCCCCATGCGGCGCAATTTATAAATAAATCCGCACCGGCTTTTCTATATGCTCTGTATATTTCAGGAAATCTAATATCATAGCAGATTGTTAATCCTGTTTTTACTCCATCAATGTTTACCATTACAGGGCTGGTTCCGGCAGTAACATAGCTACCTTCGTTACATCCGTAGTATGAAAACAGGTGATTTTTTGAGTAGCAGGACACAAGTTCACCTGCTCTGTTTAGAACAGGGCAGGTATTGTAATAATTATCTTTATATTTTGTAATGAAACTGCCACCTATAATCCAGCTTTTATATGTTTTTGCAATATCGCAGAGAAATTGGACAGTTTCGCTGTTATTTATATCTTCTGCATTTTTTCTAAAATATTCTGGAGCCCAGCCAATAGTCCAAACTTCTGGCAGTACAATAATATCTGGATTTGAATTTATATCCCTTTTAATAATCTCTGTTATTTTACCAAAATTTGTGTATTTTTCCCCAACTTTAGCACACATTTGAATTGCGTATACATTTAAAGATTTTTCTTGTCCCATAATTTTTGTATTTTTGCCTCTTTATAAATTTCTACTGCTTTATTTTGAAGTTCAAGAAGCTGTGTCCTTATATTTTCTTTTGCATCTGCAAGTTCTTTGTCTGTTGCATCATGTTTTACATAAACTGGATTGCCGTATAAATTAAGAATATTACAGTTTCCGAAAGGTGTTTTCATTTTATCCCACGAAGGCAGGCTGATAAACGTTTTCTGAGGTGAATACCAGTGAGCCGGTATAATTGGAGCTCCTGACATTTGAGCAAGTTTAACCACTCCGTTTTTTACTTTATGTAAAGGCCCGTGTGGTCCATCAACCATTATTCCAACGCATTCTCCGTTTTTAAGTCGTTCAAGCATACGCATTGTTGATTCTACTGCCCCCTTTTTACCAGAAGATCCTCTAACAACCCGAAATCCCCATTTTTCAACTGCTCTTGCGATAACTTCACCATCAATAGAGTTACTTACAAGTATGCTTGTGTGGGCTTTATCTTTAAGTCCATGAACCAGAAACTGATTAGCATGCCACATTGCATAAATACATGGTTTTAAATCCGGGTTGTTGTATTCATAGATGTGTGTGAAAATTTCCTGCAGCCGCATCATTGAATATGCGGTATTTGCAAGAAAATCTATATTCCAGTCGTTTATGAGTCTAACCATGCTTTTGATTATAACACGAGAATTTTGAATGACTTTAATTTCTTTAAAAATCTTAAAATGTATAATCGGATTTTCGATTGAGCGGGTACTGAAAGGACTAGCTGAGAGCTATGACTTTTCTGTGTAAATTTGTTTATAAATCCTATGGCTGTGCTCTTGTAATTGGTTTATGTTCCTGTTAAAATTCTTTCAAGTGTAGAAATATAAATAGAGGATTTGAATTATGACACAGAGAGTATTATTATGTATTATGGATGGTTGGGGAATTAGCAAAAATCACCCAGAATATGATGCAACTAAACTTGCACATCCTGTTCATGTTGACAGACTTGAAAAAGAATATCCGACAATTTCAATTCACGCAGACGGGCAATATGTTGGTCTGCCTGACGGTCAGATGGGCAACAGCGAAGTAGGACACTTGAATTTAGGTGCAGGTCGTGTTGTTCATCAGGATTTGTCAAGAATTAACAGAGCAATTAAAGACGGATCATTTTTCAA
>CALVCJ010000052.1 GCA_944326015.1 Candidatus Gastranaerophilales bacterium | reverse complement strand
TTTTCATACTTATTTGCCTTCCTTTCTCCTCTTACATATTTATATTATACCATATTTTTTTCTTTTTTCAAGTTCGGAAAATGTACGGTGAAATATGCAATGATCACAATCATTTTGATTATGCTGAATAAGCTGGATTATTTAGACTATCTTAGCCGATGGATGACAGGAAAAGTTTATGCAAAACCAATTGCGCAAGGTGGAGCGGGTAAACTTAGAATTTCATATCTTTTTTTTAATAAATGAATCTTGACTATACCTTTTCAGCAGGTACAATAGTCTTGTATATAACCGAAGGGAGTATAGAAAATGTTGGATCGTATACAAGTTACAAAAGAAGTAGAAGAAATGTGCTGCGTAAAACGCGGCGTTAAAGGCGAGCCTGCTCCTATCCCTCAAGAAGGTGATTGGACTAAAGTTAAAGAAATTAAAGAAATTTCAGGCTTGACTCACGGTTGCGGATGCTGCGCTCCGCAGCAAGGCACCTGTAAATTAACACTTAACGTTAAAGACGGTATCATTCAGGAAGCACTTGTTGAAACACTCGGCTGCTCAGGTATGACTCACTCTGCTGCTATGGCTGCAGAAATTCTTCCCGGCAAAACAATACTTGAAGCTTTAAATACAGACCTTGTTTGTGACGCTATTAACGTTGCAATGAGAGAATTGTTCCTCCAGATTGTTTACGGAAGAACCCAGACAGCTTTCTCGGATAAAGGACTTCCTGTCGGCGCAGGGCTTGAAGATTTAGGCAAAGGTCTCCGCTCACAGGTTGGTACTATCTATTCAACTAAGCAAAAAGGACCCAGATATCTTGAACTTGCAGAAGGTTACGTTCTTGAATTAGGCCTTGATAAGAATGATGAAATCATCGGATACAAATTTGTTCACATGGGCAAATTTATGGATGCAGTTAAAAAAGGTATGGATCCGAAAGAAGCTCTTGAAAAATTCACAAGCACTTACGGCAGATTTGCTGATGCAGTGAAGAAAATTGACCCGAGAGTGGAATAGAAAATGAGATTCCGAAATAAATTCGGAATGACGTGTCATCCTGAACTAGTTTCAGGATCTCAGTAATAAAATATAAAAAATTAAGAGGAAAATAAAATGACAGTAAAATTTGAAGGACAAGACAGACGTCAGGCTAAATTGAATAAATTGTTACCTGAATATGGCTTTAAATCTTTGGAAGAAGCTCAGGAACTGTGCAAATCAAGCGGCATTGACGTTGAAGCTATTGTTAAAGGAATTCAGCCTATCGCATTTGAAAATGCTGTTTGGGCTTATACTTTAGGTGCTGCAATTGCACTTAAAAAACAGGCTAAAGATGCTGCAGAAGCTGCAAGTCTTATTGGTGAAGGCTTACAGGCATTTTGTGTACCTGGTTCGGTAGGTGACACGCGAAAAGTCGGTATAGGACACGGTAATTTAGCAGCTATGCTGTTGACAGAAGAAACGCAGTGCTTCTGTTTCTTAGCCGGTCATGAATCTTTTGCTGCAGCAGAAGGTGCAATCGGTATTGCAAGAAACGCCAACAAAGTCAGAAAAAATCCTTTGCGAGTAATCTTGAACGGACTAGGTAAAGATGCCGCTTATATCATCTCAAGAATTAACGGCTTCACATCTGTTGAAACAAAATACGATTACAAAACAGGTGAATTGAAAATCGTTAAGGAACAGAGATTTTCAGAAGGCGAAAGAGGCGAAATTAAATGCTACGGCGCTGATGATGTATCAGAAGGTGTTGCAATTATGATTAAAGAAGGTGTTGATGTATCTATCACAGGTAATTCAACTAACCCTACAAGATTCCAGCACCCTGTTGCAGGTACTTACAAAAAATGGTGCTGGGAAAATGGTAGGAAATACTTCTCAGTAGCATCAGGCGGTGGTACGGGAAGAACATTACACCCTGACAACGTTGCAGCAGGTCCTGCTTCTTACGGCATGACAGACACTATGGGCAGAATGCATGGTGATGCTCAGTTTGCAGGATCTTCATCAGTTCCTGCACACGTAGAAATGATGGGTATTATCGGTATGGGTAACAACCCGATGGTAGGTGCAACGGTTGCAGTTGCAGTTGCAGTTGACAGTGCATTGCACACAAAATAATTATTATTAATAATTAAAAAAGCCGGTATTTTAAAGCTCCGGCTTTTTTAATTATCTGGCTTTAATAAACTAAATAAACCATTGACAATATCCATCTTTCAATGCGACAATAAAGCCTGAAGGGGGATATTTTGATGATTAAGGAAACTTTTTTACATGACAAGCATGTCCAACTCGGGGCTAAAATGGTTGATTTTGCAGGATGGTGCATGCCTGTTCAATACACTTCTATTATAGAAGAACACAAAACAGTAAGAGAAAAAGTCGGGTTATTTGACGTTTCTCATATGGGAGAAGTTTTTGTTTCTGGAAAAGACGCTATTGAATTTCTTAACAAACTTGTTCCCCAGAATATTGAAAAATTAAATTATGAAAAAGCTGTTTATTGCCAGCTTCCCAATAATAAAGGCGGTCTTATTGATGATTTAATCATATATAAGCTGGGCATTCTTGAATATCTTGTAATATGCAATGCCTCAAGAATTGATGAAGATTTAAACTGGATGGTTAGAAACAGCAAAAATTTTGATGTAAAAATAGATAACCGCTCGCATGAATTTTCGCTTCTGGCTGTTCAGGGCCCTCTGGCAGACACACTGTTGAGAACAATGGGACTAACAACACAACAAGAGTCATTCACTATAAAAATAGCGAAAATCGCAGGAGTTAAAGTTTTTATTTCGCGCACAGGCTACACAGGTGAAGACGGATATGAAATTCTTGTCGAAAACAGGCATTCCGAATACCTCTGGGATAAAATTCTTGAAGACGGTAAAAAATTTAGTATAAAACCGATAGGTCTCGGTGCACGTGACACATTAAGGCTTGAAGCAGCACTACATTTGTACGGTAATGATTTAGACGAAAATACAACACCTGTCGAAGCCGGTCTGAGCTGGTCAATCCCGAAGGACAAAGAAACTGATTATAACGGTAAACATGTTATAATAGAACAGATTAAAAACGGAACTTCAAAAAAACTCGTAGGCTTAAAAATGCTCGATAAAGCAATTGCACGCCACGGATATGAAGTTTATAAAAATGGAGGAAAAATCGGAATAGTCACAAGCGGTGGGCCTTCACCTGTATTGGGAACAAATATTGCACTCGCGTATGTAAAGAATAATAAAGAAATTTGTGCAGGAACAGTTGTTCAGGTTATGATAAGAGAAAAACTACATGATGCTGAAATTGTAAAAAGACCGTTTGTTGAAAAAAGAAATAAAATAAGACTATAATTGCAAAAAGGAGAAATTAATGAGTATTACTGAAAAAATTTTATGTTCCAAATCTCACGAATTCTTGTTAGATAATGGAGATAACACATTTACAATAGGATTAACCGATTACGCAGTAGAACAGCTTGGCGATATTGTATTTTTGGAATTACCTGAAACAAGTACAGAATTTAAGAAAGGCGAAACATTTGCAACAGTTGAATCTGTTAAAGCAGCATCAGAAATTTACATGCCTGTTAGCGGAAAAATTCTTGAAATAAATGAAGATGCAGTAAATTCACCGGAAATTTTAAACGAAGACAGCTATGAAAAAGGCTGGCTTGTTAAAATAGAAGCAACAGGAGATGTTCAAGCAGAGCAGGGTGACTTGCTTGAATACGAAGATTATAAAGAAGAATTGGAATAAAAAAAATATGAAAAATTTTTTGGTACATACAGATGAAGTGAAGCGGGAAATGCTTGAAAGCATTAATGTAACAGATATTGAGGATTTATTCAAGCAAATCCCACTGCAGGCCAGAATGGGAAAAATGGGTTTTGAAAATCCGTTAAGCGAAATGGAAGTTCAAAAACGCATAAAATCAATTGCAAAAAAGAATAATACAGATTATATTAGTTTCCTCGGCGCTGGGGCTTATAACAAATTTATTCCTGCCTGTATTTCTCAGGTGGCAAACAGATTTGAATTTTTAACGGCATACACACCATATCAGCCGGAAATTTCACAGGGTACGCTTCAGGTTATGTACGAATTCCAGACCATGATATGCAGACTGACAGGTATGGATATTGCAAATGCAACAATGTATGATGCAGCAAGTGCCTGTGCGGAAGCAATATTAATGGCAGTCAGAATTTCTAAAAAAAATAAAGTTCTTGTATCAAATAAACTTAACCCTGAATACGTTGATGTTATTAAAACCTACTGCTGGGCAAATAATATTGAATTAAATCTTTTTGACAAACTTCCGGCCGAAACATCTGATTATGCCTGCGTGCTTGTACAAAATCCTGATTTTTACGGAGAAATAACAGAAATAGCAAAACCGGACTGCCTGCTCGCAGTATGCGTTGATATCTCGTCTTTAGGTATTTTAAAACCACCTGCAGATGCAGATATTGTAGCCGGAGATATCCAGACGTTAGGAATTCCAATGAGTTTCGGCGGCCCGCATGCCGGATTTATTGCCTGCAAAGAAAAATTTATGCGCCAAATCCCCGCTAGACTTGCAGGAAGAACCGTTGATGCTGATGGAAATCCTGCTTACTGCCTGACAATACAGACAAGAGAGCAGCATATTAAACGAGAAAAAGCTACAAGCAACATCTGTTCAAATCAAGCATTAATGGGACTTTGTGCAGCTTTATATTTGACAGTTATGGGAGAAAACGGTTTTAAACAGGCATCATACCTTTCAGCTAAAAGAGCACATCAATTATCTGAAAAACTTGCTTTAAAAGGAATAAAAACGTTAAATAAAAACTTTTTTAACGAATTCACAATAGAAGTTCAGGATGCTGATAAATTTTTGTCAAAACTAAAATCAAACGGAATTATTGGCGGGTTAAAACTCAACAACAGCAAAATTCTTGTAGCTGCAACAGAAATGAACAGTGAAGAAGATATTGAAAATTACCTAACAAATATTTAAGCTTCTTTAAATGTATTATAAAAAATTATAAATGCTTTTTCTGGTGATTCAAACCTTTTTATAGAACAACCTTTCAAAAGGTACATATGTTCGCTTGTTTCAATCATTAAGTTTATTCTTTTTCTTACTGCAAACCATTTTTTTACAAAATTTGAGACCCTATCATCAATATTTCTAATTGTAACGCTGATTTCTCCGTTCACAAGATCAATAGTAGGCCGCTTTATTTGTTGTTCATCAACAAAAACTGTCGTGAAACTCTGTCTGATTTCAGGTGGATTATCAATTTCAGCCCTGAAAGATAGATTATATTCTAACTCCGTTATAATAACATTCATCATAATATGACCAATCAAACTCTACTTTCTTATTAGTTGTTTTTTCTTTTGTACAAAAAATAACTGGGCGATACGTGACTCGAACACGTGACCCTCACAACGTCAATGTGATGCGCTACCAACTGCGCTAATCGCCCGTGATTATTCAGTAAAATAACTATAACACAAAAATCTAAAAATGCATAGCATCAATTTGTTTTAACATTGATTGAATATCTTTTAATAATTCTGCTTCTATAAAAACAAGTTCTTGTTTTGTATAATCATCATGTTCATACTTCACTTTAGCAAGTTTTGACATAACGATCTTGTTAAATGACAAATAATCTGCTGCAAATTCAATAATATCAACAGCTCTAAAAGGAACAGGTCTGTCATGCAATCGTAGAACAGCTCGGAATATTACAAGCAAAGTTTTAATTACATGAGCCAATACCTTTTTCATTTCTCTGTCTGATTTTATATTTAACAAAAAATTATTTTTATACTTCAATAAAAGACTTTTCATTTCTGATTCGCATTCAAGTCTCAAGAAATATTTATTAACAGGAATAGAAGGGACTAAATCTTCACCATATATAATACGATAATTATCTTTTATATCAGAATACTCTATCGCATAAACATCAAATGAAGAATACCACTCTTCGTTATTCATAATAACCGGAATAGGATTTTTAGCTTTAATCCATGTTTTTACGGGCTTTGAAATCTCATATAAGTTTTCGGCATTTAAAGTATTTGTGACAATCATCAGATTAAGATTATTTTTAGCATCTTGAACGTTAGCCTGAGACCCAAATGCTATAACAGAAACAAGATTATCACCGAGTTTTGTTTTTAATTCTTCAATAAAATTGTCCAAGCTCTTCATTTTTTTACCCTTTCTTTCGATATTCGCTAAACTTTTTATATTTTAGTCAGTCATTCACTACCGCTCGTTCCCGTTTTTACCATTTCAGTCAATCTTTATCAAATCATTATATGATAACCTAATACTGTCCACTTAGTTTTATTAGTTGGTGTTTCTTTGTCACCTATCTTGTCAATATTTGTTAAATCTTGGCTTACCAGCTACCCGAGCATCCGCTGCCGCCAAAACCGCCGCCTCCGCCAAAGCCGCCAAAACCACTGCCAAATCGTCTTTTCCGCGGAGAAAATAGTGCGCCTAATATAACAATAGGCCAACCCCACCAAGGAATGCTGTCTTTATTACCAGCAGTAGAAGATGAAGTCGATAAAGCTGGAGGACAGACACCCTGCTTTTTAATTTTAACACCTTCCACCTGTGCAACAGTTTGAGCTAAAACATAAGTACCTCTTCTGATACCATTTTCATAATTATTTTGTTTATAATAAGGTAAAATATCATTATTCATGATATTTTGAAGAGTTTCAACGCTGATTTTATCTTCAAGTCCTAAACCTTGCTCTATACGCATTTTACGTTCATTTAACGCTGTCAAATACACCATGCCGTTATTTTTCCCGACAGCACCGAGTTTATAAGAACGGCCAATATCTATCGCAACTTCTTCAACTGTTCTACCGTTTAACGACGGTAAAGTGACCACAACCAAATCAGCTCCTGATTTCTTCTGCAAATCCCATAAAGTCATATTCAAATCATTTTCTACTTCAGGAGACAAAAGATTTGCTTCATCTGCGATAAAACCGTTAAATTTTAATGTTATAGCATTCGCTGATAAACAGCTAAAAACCAAAAGACCAATAATTAATAACCAGTACCTTTTTATCATAGCAAGATACTAACATTAATTATATAAATTGTCAATATTTTATAGATAATCTATTTTTTTACAGAGATATTAGGGGGACTGAAATGAGCCATCAATTTCCCAAAGCCATTACGCATTTTTATAAAATAATTTGAGCAATTGGCTCTACTTACAGTCTGCTCAGCTTTTGGAAAACTATTTTTTTGCCTAATAATCCTTACAGACTGTACAGGTGGCTCTAGTTTCAATGTACGTAAAGCAGAATCAATAGTAGATACCGGATTATTAGAAATACCAAAAATTTTCCCCATAATATTACTCCTTTAAATAATATATTAAAAAGGCGACACCCAGATTCGAACTGGGGGATAAGAGCTTTGCAGGCTCCTGCCTTACCACTTGGCCATGTCGCCTCAACCTGTTCTTCTATGATAAAAAAGACATGCTAAAAAGTCAAGGTATTGACAATCAATGTAAAATCGTAAATAATGAAAATATAAAGAATATATAGGAGGATGAAAAATGTTTAATAGAGAAGCTTTGAGTTGCCCCCCCCCCAACAGAATAAAGATGTAACAAGGGATTACAGGATTTTAAAGTTAAGGCTGACGGAGGTTAACAAGTCCGGAGGTCAATCCGGCGTTCAGTATGACGAGAATAACTTTCGGAAACGAACTTATTGTCCTAACGTCTTAACGTTCTATCGTCTAAAGAAATGTGCATTTACTCTGGCAGAAGTCCTTATCACCCTCGGTATAATAGGTGTTGTTGCCGCCCTCACTATGCCTGCTTTGATAGCACACTATAAAAACAAAGTGTTTATAACTCAAACTAAAAAAACATATTCTACAGTACTAAATGCAATGAACAGATGGCAATATGAGGCAGGAGCTTCAGATTATGCAGGTCTATTTGTTCAAACAAAAACAAAAGAAGAATTAGCTAACGAATTTTTGTCATATTTAAATACTGTCCAAATATGTAAAGCCTATACAACCAGTTGCATGCCTAAGTACAATTATAAATACCCGAAAGCACAAAATGACGGTAAAGGGGGAAATGCTACTCTGACGATTAACGGTTATTATAAAGCTGTACTTGCCGATGGTTCTATAATTGCAATCGCACCCTATGTGGGAGGTGAGTCAGATGATTGCGGAAGAATATTTACGGATAAAGTTACTGACAGCAACGGCAACTGGATCCCAGATGGTAACGGCGGTTACGAAACAAAAGAAAAATATTCCAGACAATGCGGGGTAATGATTATTGATGCTAACGGATTAAAAGGACCTAATCAACTCGGTGCCGATGCATACAGTTTTATTATTACTAACAACAAAATAAACAACTGGCATACAAAAATAGAATCGGTATTAACTGACGAAGAATTAAATTATATAAATTATGATGCAACAGGAGACTTTATTAATTAAACAAAAGAACCGCTTTTTAAGGCGGTTCTTTTATTTTTAATTTTAACAGATACTTACTTAGTTTCGTAGTAATCTCTTACAACACCTTCGTAAGCGTCTTTATAGATTGCCTTGATATCTTCCATCAACGGATATGCAGGGTTTGCACCTGTGCACTGGTCGTCAAATGCAAGTTCTACCATTTCATCTAATTTAGCGTTAAAATCAGCTTCTGTAACGCCGAAATCTTTGATTGAATTCGGAAGATTTACAGCTTTCATCAACTTATCGATAGCTGCGATTAACAATTCAACTTTTTCGTCGTCATTCTTTCCGCCTAAGCCTAATTCGTCAGCAATCTGAGCGTATTTAGCTTTTGCATTCGGGAATTTGTACTGCGGGAAGATACATTGTTTTTTCGGGCAGTCAACAGCGTTGTATTTGATTACCTGTCTGATTAACAATGCGTTTGCAACACCGTGAGGGACATTAAACATTGCACCGAGTTTGTGAGCCATTGAGTGGCACAAACCTAAGAATGCGTTTGCAAATGCCATACCTGCAATTGTTGCCGCATAGTGCATTTTTTCTCTGGCAATCGGATCATTTGCACCTTCAGACCATGATCTTTCAAGATATCTGAAGACTAATTTTGCAGCTTCCAGAGCATTTGAATTTGTGAAATTTGTAGCCATAGAAGATACATAAGCTTCAATTGAGTGAACAAGTGCATCGATACCTGATGCAGCTGTCAAACCTTTCGGCATACCGTCAACAAAGTTCGGGTCAATGATTGCCATGTTAGGAGTCAATGCATAATCAGCGATTGCATATTTTACGTGAGTTTTGTCATCTGTAATAATTGCAAACGGAGTAACTTCTGAACCTGTACCTGAAGTTGTCGGGATAGCAACCATAGTAGCTTTTTTACCGAGTTCAGGGATACGGCATATTCTCTTTCTGATATCCATAAATCTCATTGAAATATCTTCAAATACCGTATCAGGCTGTTCATACATCAACCACATAATCTTAGCAGCATCCATAGGAGAACCGCCGCCGAGTGATATAATCACATCAGGCTCATAAGGTTTCATAATTTCCATTGCCTGATTAATAGTTGATAATGTCGGATCAGGTTTTACATCAAAGAATATCTGGTGATCAATACCTACTTCATCCAAAACATTAACAATATGATCTACTGCACCTGAGTTGAATAAGAATCTGTCAGTTACAATAAAGGCGCGTTTTTTGCCTTGAAGTTCACGAAGAGCCAAATCAACTGCCCCTCTTTTGAAGTAAACTTTTGGCGGAACTTTGAACCAGAGCATGTTTTCTCTCCTTTCTGCAACTGTTTTGTAGTTCAATAAGTTTTCAACACCGATGTTACCTGAAACGGCGTTTTTACCCCATGAACCGCAGCCAAGTGAAAGAGACGGTTCAAGTTTAAAGTTATACAAATCACCGATACCGCCCTGTGCAGATGGTGAGTTAATTAAAACTCTGCAAGCAGGCATTTTTTCAGAAAATTTATCAATTCTTTCCTGATGACGTGTATCTGTATAAAGGTCTGCAGAGTGGCCTGCACCGCCTTTTGAAACAAGTTCATAAGTCATTTCTGTTGCTTCTGCAAAGTCTTTTGCTCTATACATAGTCAAAATCGGTGATAATTTTTCTCTTGAGAACGGATCTTCCCAATCAACAGAAGGTCTTTCCGCAAGAAGTAATTTAGCAGTTGAAGGAACTTTAAATCCTGCAAGTTCTGCAATTCTGTGTGCGCTCTGACCAACGATGTCAGGATGAGCTGTTCCGCGTTTCGGGTCAATGAACGGAAGATCGATTAATTTCTTTTCATCAGAAGGAGTCAAAAGATGAGCACCTCTGTAGATGAATTCTTTTTTAACTTCTTCATAAATTTCATCAACAACGATTACAGATTGTTCAGAAGCACAAATCATACCGTTGTCAAAAGTTTTTGACATAATGATTGAAGAAACAGCCATTTTAATATCAGCAGTTTCATCAATAACAGCGGCTGCATTACCAGGCCCTACTCCTAAAGCAGGATTACCTGATGAGTATGCTGCTTTAACCATTCCCGGACCGCCTGTTGCAAGAATACAAGAAATTGATTCGTGTTTCATCAACTGATTAGACAGTTCAATAGACGGAACATCAATCCAACCGATAATATCTTCCGGAGCGCCGGCTTTAACTGCTGCTTCCAGAACAACTTTAGCAGCAGCTATTGTGCATTCTTTTGCTCTCGGGTGTGGTGAAAAGATAATTGCGTTTCTTGTTTTCAAAGCAATTAAAGATTTGAAAATTGCGGTAGAAGTCGGGTTTGTAGTCGGAACAATACCTGCAATAACCCCAAGAGGTGCTGCAACAATTTTAATTCCGTTAGTTTTGTCTTCTTTAATAATTCCGCAGGTTTTAGCATTTTTATGTTTGTTATAAATGTATTCTGATGCAAAGTGGTTTTTAATAATTTTGTCTTCCAAAACACCCATACCTGTTTCTTCAACAGCCATTCTTGCAAGAGGAATACGTGCTTTGTCGGCAGCAGTTGCAGCTGCTTTAAAGATTGCGTCAACCTGTTCTTGAGAATAATTTGAATAAATCTTTTGAGCTTTCTTAACTCTTTCGATTAACAATTCCAATTGTTCAGCGGTTTCAACTTTGCTTGAATCGCTTTGTAAAGCTTTTTCAAGGTTTTCAACCGTTTTTTTGTTTTTTGTTGTCATAAATGTATATCTCCTTTGTTAATTGTGATTTATTTCACAATTACATTATAAAATAAAGTCGTTTTAAAAGCAAGTGTATTTTTTACAATCTTTATACAAACTTAATATTTACATAAAAAATGTTATCGGCAACTAAAAACAAACTAATCGTACTTTATTTGCCTCCGGCGGGTCTTCCAGACAGGGGCACTTTTGATGTCAAAAGTGCCTCAAAATCAACGACACGCTTCATTCACTAATAATTGCAACGGCTCAGCATTAAGGCGTGTAAACTCGCTATATTTTCAGTCATGCTGAACTTGTTTCAGCATCTTTTTATCGCTCAAACAATACACGCCATTGATATTTACTTCGCCTGCAATTATTGTTCATTACGCTATCGTCGTATTATTTATTTTACGTGCGCTTCGCGCACCGTAATGACTTATCGTCTTAACGTCCTATAGTCTTATCGACTTCAAATAACATTTTTTGTGTAAATAATATTTACAATAACACAATAATATAATATATTAATATTATGAACTTCTTTCAAAAAATCGTTTATTTCTTTTTAGAACAACAGGAAAAAGCGCTCAGTAAAAAGCTTCGCAGACATTTAAAGGTCTCAAGCACCAATTCGACTTCTAAAACAGTGCTTTCAAAAGGCGTAACCATGACCCTGTGTGCTGAAACCGAGAAAAAAAAAGAACTTGTCAAACAAAATGTTTCGGATATTGTTAACGGGTGTAATAATGATCCTGCAAAACTTTTAGCATATATAGAAACAAAAGGAACTAAAGTAATAAAATTAGACAATTCTGACAAAGTATTGTCTGTCATTAACGAAGAAGAAGGACTTATAACCGCTCTTGAAGGTATTGAAGCACTTTATATTAATATAGTAACTGAAACAGGATTTTCTTTTAAATCTAAGCCGATGTTTATTATGAGAAACGGAGAAATAGATCCTTATTATATGATACACCAGTTTTATAAATGGTATTCGTTGTATATGGGGCTTCCCGGATTTGATTTTATGTCGCAGAAGCTGTTTAAAATTGCCTTAAACTCAGATCCTTCAATGCTTTCTAATCTTAACCTCGATGAAATGACAGGATTGAAAGAAGCTATTGCCAGAGACAGCGAAGCGACAAGCTTTGCTCTGGAACTTGCGAAATCAAAAGACGGCGCAAGAAATGTTCTTGAAAAAATCAAAAATGACGGCGGAGCAAATATATAAGTTATTTTGAATTTATTGTTCTAAATAAGATTCTGAAACAAGTTCAGAATGACAGGTATATTTGCTAAAATTATTAAATGAAAAACCCCGCATAAGCAGGGTTTCTTTCTTTAATAATGTGTAAATTTGAAATTTGTTATACCTGTTTATTTACATGCTGAGGCTGAACAGGCTGTTCATTTTTCTTACCGCCGCAGCACAGATATGTAGTTAACCCGAGTACCGCTGCACCAATTGCACCATAGATTGCGGCATATTTACCCTGAATACCCTGTGCAGCTTTTTTAATTGCTTTTCCAACACCTTCTTCGCAATTTATAAATTTCTTTTCACTGCTGTCCCAGAAAGCGTCAAAATATGCTTTCCCTGCTTTTCTATTAATATCAGCTTCTTCGGCTTTTATCATATTTTTTACTTCATCAAGAGATTTGCCTCCATAAGTATCATCAAAATCTTTAATAAGAACACTTTTCATTTCTTCATAACTTTTGGCTTGTTTTACTTTCTCATAAGTATCTGTTTTTATTCCCATTGATTTAAAGTTTTCGGTCATTAAAGCCTGTGCATCTTTAAAAGTCTCAAAATCAATATCACCTATATTGGCAAAGATTTTATCCAAATATACTTTTTTAATTTCGTCAACATTTTTTGCTTTCTCAAATGCATTAAGCAATGAATTAAATTCACTCTCCATTGCATTAGCCAGAGCTCTTTCTTCCGGAGACATAGCACTCTTTATATTTGAATCCATTTTTTTGATGAATTCATCTGTCGGAGCATCGTCTTTCAAAAACGGCTTTGTTAAATAACCTGCTGCAACACCTGCACCTGCACCCAATACAGCGCCTGATGTTGTGTAAAGAGCTGTGTTGTTTGAATTGTTTACACTATCTACTGACATTTTTGTTTTTCCTTTCTTTTGTTCTGCCTACATTCCTATAAAAACAAAAGTAGCAAAAA
>CALVCJ010000051.1 GCA_944326015.1 Candidatus Gastranaerophilales bacterium | reverse complement strand
TTCTCTATACAACATTTTTCATCCTCCTAAATATTCTTTACGTTTTCATTATTTACGATTTTTGGATATTTGTCAAGTTAGTTTTGGCAAAATCCGGAACCCTGTTTTTGGCCTTTTGCATTAACATATATTGTTCTTTTAATTTAGCTTTTTCTTCGGGAGATGCATTTTTTGCTTTTTCATTCATTTGAGTGTAAATTTCTTTCTCGGCAGAATTTCCTTTTATATAAACATCCATATCTTTGCCTTTTTTGAATGCGTTTACGTTGCCTTTATAATTGATATCAGGAGCTTTAAAAAGAGTATAGAGTAGTGCAAAACCGCCGATAAATGCCATAATAAGTCCTGCCCAAGCACCAAGTTTCAGTAAAAATTTTTTGTTTCCTTTAACATTTTTGTGCTGTTTATCAACAATTTTACCTGCTTTATTGCCGAGAGTATCTACTATAAAGTCATCATCCATAATTTCAAACAACAATTTTGCTCCTAACCCGAGTCCGGCGACAAAAGCTGCTTTGGTTAGTTTAGCTTTTTCTCCTGTTTTTGATATCGGGTTTTGATCTTGTTTAGACGATGGTGCTGATGCTGTAAATGAGTAATTATTTATTGCACCGACTCTCATTTACGCTCCTTTTATAAGCATTCCGTTTCCGTTATTTGCCATTTGAACTGATGTGTAATGATTGATTTTCTTGTCTAAATCAACATTTTGGTCTTTAACTTCTTTATCAACTTCTTCCATAATGTTTGATTTTAATTCCCTATCGCGGGAGAAAACATCCATTTCTTTTTCTCGTGTAAAGGCTTTCACTTTTGTGTCGTAAATTTTTGCGGGTAAAGTTAATGCAAGTGTAATTAATCCTGCTGCTGCTCCGATTCCGGAAAGTTTTAACGCTCTGTTTTTTGCTCCTGATTTAATAAAGCAGCTTCCGATACCTGCTGCTGTAGCACCGACTAAAGCGCTTCCGCCTATTGAACCCCAGATAGCGAGACCTTTTTCTGTTCCTCTGCTAATAGGATTTTCATAACCGTTTTTGTTAGATGTAAAATTCAGTTTTGAAGAATAACTGTTGATAGCTGAAATTTGCATAATTTACACTCCTTATTTTTTATATTTTTATAATAACCCAACAAAAATTTTTTTGCTGTTTTGTTACTAATTTTGCTTTTATTTTGTAACAATTATTTGAAGTTTTGAATGTTTATGATATCATCAATTTAACAGATGATTATATATTTATGAAAAGGGGAAAAATATGATTTCAGTAAACGATTTAAAAACAGGCTTAACACTACAATTGGACAACGGTTTATGGTCTGTTGTTGAATTTTTACACGTAAAACCCGGCAAAGGTGCTGCGTTTGTAAGATCAAAGCTTAAAAATGTTGAAACTGGACAGGTTGTTGAAAAAACATTTCGTGCAGGTGAAAAAGTAGCTAAAGCAATGCTTGACCGACGCGAAATGCAGTACCTTTATAAAGAAGGTAAAGAATACGTTATGATGGATAACGAAACTTATGAACAGCTTCAGTTAACCGAAGAACAAATCGGAGACGGCATCAAATATTTGAAAGAAAATATGGTTGTTCAGGTATTGATGCACGATTCAAGAATTATAGGCGTCGACCTTCCTGCTCATGTAATTCTTGAAGTTACAGATACTCCTCCGTCAGAAAAAGGAAATACAGCTCAGGGCGGTACAAAACCTGCTACTCTTGAAACAGGTGCTGTTGTTAATGTTCCGTTCTTTATTTCAAACGGCGACAAAATCAGAGTCGACACAAGGACTAACGAGTATCTTGATAGAGCATAATTTAAGTAAACGGGTGAGTAAATTATAAATCAGGCATATTTTTTGTACCTTAAATTTGATAAGAACTTATTCACTTATTAACTTACTCACCTATTCACTTAATAGTTACAGAAAGGCAAAATATGAAATTTGATATAGATTATGTTGAAAAATTAGCAAAAGTTTTAGCTGATAACTCGCTGACAGAAATTTCTCTTGAAGATGGCGAACAGGCTATTACGTTGAGAAAAGAAGTTATGGGTGTTGCAGCCGCTCCTGTTGCAGTACCGGCTGCTCAGGCGGTACCGGCGGCTCCATTAAATCAGGCTGCTCCGGCTGAACAAAAAGAAGTTAAAAAAGGCAAACCTTTAACATCTCCTATGGTTGGAACATTCTATTCTGCACCTTCTCCTGATGCAGAGCCGTTTGTAAAGGTCGGACAAACCGTTAAAGAAGGTGATGTTGTTTGTATAGTTGAAGCAATGAAACTAATGAACGAAATTGAAGCGGAATTTGCAGGTAAAATTACAGAAATTTGTGTTCAGGACGGACAGCCTGTAGAATTTGGACAGGTTTTAATGTATATAGAATAAAAGTTTAAGGGTTTAAAAGTTGAAGGGTTGAACAGTTTGTTCCCCCTTCTTTTTACAGGAAAGTATAAAATATGTTTAGAAAAGTATTAATAGCAAACCGCGGTGAGATTGCGGTAAGAATAATCAGAGCCTGCAGAGAAATCGGAATTCCGACAGTTGCAATTTATTCCCAGGCAGATGCAAACTCGCTTCATGTTAGATTGGCAACGGAAGCTTACTGTATAGGACCTGCTTCAAGTGCAAAAAGTTATTTGAGTATCCCTGCGATAATTTCAGCAGCGATTGTTTCAGGCGCTGATGCTATTCATCCCGGTTACGGTTTTATGTCTGAAAGAGCTGATTTTGCTGAAATTTGCGCAAAACACGGAATTAAATTTATCGGACCTACGGCTGAAGCGATGCGTAAAATGGGTGATAAAGCAACAGCCCGTAAGACAATGATTGAAAATAACGTTCCTGTTACTCCGGGAACCGGAATTTTAAAAACTCCGAAAGAAGTTAAAGAATTTGCTAATAAAGTCGGTTATCCGATTATATTGAAAGCGACAGCTGGCGGCGGCGGAAAAGGTATGAGAATTTGCCGTTGTGATGACGATGTTGAAACAAACATGAATTTATGCCAGTCAGAAGCTCAAAATTTCTTCGGCAACCCTGATGTTTATGCCGAAAAATATCTTGAAAATCCGCGTCATATTGAGGTTCAAATTCTTGCTGACCAGTACGGAAATGTTGTTCACTTAGGTGAAAGAGACTGCTCTATTCAAAGACGTCACCAAAAATTGCTGGAAGAAGCTCCGTCACCTGCAATTGATGAAGTTACACGTAAAGAAATGGGTGCAGCTGCTGTCAGAGCTGCTAAGGCTATCAATTACGAAAGTGCGGGAACATGTGAATTTTTGCTTGACCATGACGGCAAATGGTACTTTATGGAAATGAATACCAGAATTCAGGTGGAACATTGCGTTACGGAAATGATTTCCAATGTTGATCTTGTAAGAGAGCAGATTATGATTGCCGCAGGTGAAAAACTTGATTTTACTCAGGATGAAATTATGCTCCGCGGGCATGCTATAGAATGCCGTATTAATGCAGAAAATCCTGAGAAAGATTTCATGCCAAACCCCGGCACTATTACTGGTTACGTTACTCCGGGCGGTTTCGGTGTCAGAGTGGATTCTCACGCTTATCAGGATTATAAAATCCCGCCTTATTACGATTCAATGATAGGAAAACTTATCTGTTGGGGCAGAACAAGAAATGAGGCACGCAGGAGAATGTACAGAGCCTTGAAGGAATACGTTATTACAGGCGTTGAGACAACTCTGCCATTCCATCAGGAAATAATAGAAGATCCTGTATTTATGAGCGGAAACTTCAATACTGGTTTTATTGAAGATTTTTATAAACGTACGGGTAAAGATAAAAAATAGTTAAAAGCCGGAGGTGAAGGCTTTCGGCTTGGGACTTATATCGCAGTTTACACCAATTATGGGTAAAAACGTCATGCCGAACTCGTGTCACATCTTATAGCAATTAGACCCTGAAACAGTTCAGAGCCTGCCCTGAATTTATTTCAGGGGTGATAATTTAGATATTATTGATGTAAACTGCGATATAAGTCCCTTAGGCTTTTATATTGAAATTTGAAGATAATATGATATAATAATAAATGTAATATGAAAGTTAAGGAGTATAGTATGAGAAATTTGTTACAAAATGTAAAGTCGGGGGGGGGGCTCTTCTAAGTTATAATAAGGCGTTTACACTTGCAGAGGTTTTAATTACTCTGGGCATAATAGGCATTGTTGCTGCATTGACGATGCCCACTTTGATCGGTAATTATCGGAAAAAGCAGACAGTTACTCAATTAAAAAAGGCATATTCTGCAATGTCGCAGTCTGTGCAAATGTCCCAAAGTAATTATGGTGATATTGCTGATTGGAATTGGACACTTAGTACGGACGAATTTTTTCAAAAATATTTGTGTCATAATTTTTCAGTTTTAAAAAATTGTGGTACAGGTGAAGGCTGTTGGAATAAAGATGACGGATTTCTACTAAGTGGTGGTAAATACGTTGATGCTCCGTCTTTTGCCGCAGGGGGCATAGCTTCAAAAATAAGTTTGTCTGATGGAACTTATATTGGTTTGATAAAGCAGGATAATAATCATATCCATATACATGTTGATATTAATGGCGATAAAAGACCAAATACTTATGGTATAGATATCTTTATTATGACACTAACTTTAAAAGAGTATTCTGATTATGCTCATAATATTCCAGTTGCGGGTTTATATATGTTTGGTCATGGTTTGACAAGAAATGTTGTAAAATCAACGTGTTGTGATAAAAATAAAAGCGGATTTACTTGTGGAGAACTTATATTAATGGATAGCTGGGATATAAGAAACGATTATCCTTGGAAATAATATTTAATATAAGGGTTGAAAACCTCATACAAATGTGTTACACTTATAGTAGGTAATATGTGTGTGAGGTTTTTGTATGGCAGGAATTAATTTGTTCTATAATTTTACAAATCCTTTTGAGAAGCAGAAAGAACAGAGAAAACAACAAAGAGATGCTTTGATAAAGAAAAATTATGATGAAATTTATGCTCACGAATTGGCACATAAGCGCGCGGGTGGTGATCTGGCCGGAGCAATCGTTATTGAAAGGAATGCTGACGGAATTCCGTTTGCAGGTCATGTTGATATAAAAATGCCGTCACTAAATTCAAATAATCCTCAAAAAACAATTAACGATGCAAATACCGTAATTCGTTCTGCTATGGCGCCTTCTGATCCGTCTGCTCAGGATTTTAAAGTAAAAGCGCAGGCTGAAAATATAAAAATGCGTGCTCAGGCTGTAAAATCTAAAAATACAGGGAACAAGCTTGATTATAACGCCTAAATGATATTGAAAAATCAATAAATTTCAGTTATAATAATTTTTGTAATAGCAAAAAGAGGAGATTAGAATGCAAGATTTATTAAGAATTATGAGGTCGGGGGGGGGGCAACTCCTCGGCTAGGCAGAGGTCAGGAAGTTCAGAGGTCAAGAAGTCAAGCTGACGAATATAACGTATTACTGTGTCATCCCGAACTTTGTTTGACTGCTTTTGCCGAAATCTATGATTTCGTGCAAAATGTCCCAATGCGGGCGGGATCTAAGGATATGCTGAAACACGGAGGTCAATCCGACGTTCAGCATGACGAAAATAATAACCTTTTCCCTCAATCCCTCCCCAGAGGTATGAAAATAGAAAAACTCGCTTCACCCTTTACTTTTCACCCTTCACTAAAAAGAAAAGCTGCATTTACTTTGGCAGAGGTCTTAATCACCCTCGGAATAATCGGTGTTGTTGCAGCTATGACTATGCCATCCTTAGTTGTAAATTACCAGAAAAAACAAACAGCTGTAAGACTGAAAAGATTTTATTCGATTATGAATCAGGCTATCCTCAGATGGCAGCAAGACGAAGGGCTGATACCTGAGGATATACGGTTTAGCTCTGACACTATAAAGAACGGAGCAAACACTGAAAAATGGTATAACGAAACTATCGGCAAATATATTCAATCTATTTCAAAAGAAGTTACGAAGGATAACAAAGGTATTTCAGTTGCATTTAATGACGGCTCCGGGTTTGACGCTTATGTTCCGGATACCACTCAGATACATATTTTCTTCTGTACAGATTATAAATATTGCAAACATTATGGGGAAGGAAATTTTGACGGGAAACATGGATTTCTTTTTAATATAAGTAAAGGGAAATTTTACGCATCTTTACCGGAATATCAAAATTCTACAAGAGAACATCTTTTAAGCGACTGTAAATACGGGAATTTAGAGAATCCGTCAGTAAGCTCTAAAGGCAGAAGACATGCCTGTGCCAGACTTATTCAATTTGACGGATGGGAAATTAAAGACGATTATCCGTGGAATCAAACTATGCTGGAAAACTAATTTGTTTTTAATTGTTTATGTTATAATCATGTTCGTATGAGCGTGCAATTCAGGTATTATGCTAAGGAACTTTTAAATATTGCCCTGCCTATTATTATGGGTAACCTCGGGTTTATCCTGATAGGTGCCGGAGATGTGCTTGTTGCCGGTCATCATTCAACTGATACTTTAGCTGCAATAAGCATCGCAACAGCTATTACAAATTGCATTCAAACATTCGGCGTCGGATTAATTTCAAGCGTGTCGCCGCTTTTGTCAAATTTCAGGGGTGAAAAGAAAAGCGCTAAAAAGTATTTTTATCCGACTTTGAGATTTGCAATGCTTCTGGCATTTATAATTATGCTTGCTGTTCTTGCATTTATACCTGTTATAGATTATTTGCATTTTGCGCCGAAACTGGTTCCGATGATTAAAGAATACATGTTTATTACGGCATTTGCGACATTTGGAGCATATCTTCATTCTGCTTTAAAGGAATTTTTGCAGGCTTTTGAAATTGTTGTATTTCCGAATTTAATCACTGCAATTGCAGTATTTTTAAATGTTGCATTATGTTTTGCGATGGTATTCGGATTCGGTTCTATACCTTCAATGGGAGTTGTAGGTTTGGCTGTTGCAAGTTTTATAATAAGATATTTTATGGGATTTGCGCTTTTAATTTATTGTTTTACGTTGATGAATTTTAAAGACCATAAAGATATTGAATATTATAAGAGTCTGATAAAAATCGGAATACCGATATCATGTGCTGTTATGGTTGAATTTATAGCATTCAACAGTATTGCTATACTAATGGGACGTGTTGACGGTGTTTATGCTGCTGCACAGAATTTGGTGTGTACATTAACAACTATTTCATTTATGGTACCTTTTGCGGTATCTAACGCGATTGCTGTCAAAGTTGGATTTGCAAATGGTGCAGGTAATTTTAAAGATTTAAAAAGATATTCTTTTGTCGGAATTGTAATCTGTGTCGGCTTTATGATGCTGAGTGCTCTTGTATTCTCGTCATTCCCGCATTTCCTTGTCAGATTATTTACGCAGGATGATTATCTTATTAAAATATCCGTGCCTATTTTATATATTCTTGCAGTTTTTCAGGTTTTCGACGGATTGCAGATATCGCTTGCGGGGATTTTCAAAGGTATGAAAAGAACAGGAGTTGTATTATTTTCAAATTTTATCGCATACTGGCTGATTTCTATTCCCGTGGGATATGCACTTGCGTTCCATTATCACTTGAATTTAAAAGGATTCTGGATAGGCCTTGCGTCTGCCGCGGTAATTCTCTGTGCAATAATGTCTGCAATACTCATTAAAAGTATTAAGAAATTGGAGATGCTGAAATAAATTCAGCATGACGGAATTTAGTTATTATTTTTATGCTAATATAGATATGAATGGAGGAATTATGCATACAGAAGAAAGAACATTTGTGGCTATTAAGCCTGACGGAGTTATCAGAGGCTGTGTCGGAGAGATTATCAGCCGTTTTGAAAAGAAAGGCTATAAACTTATCGGCATGAAAATGCTTCAGGTTACGGAAGATATTGCCGCAAAACACTATGCCGAACATATCGGAAAACCTTTTTACCCCAGCCTTGTAAAATATATTACAAGCGGTCCTATAATAGCCATGGTATTTCAGGGTTATAAGGCTGTACAGGGTATTCGCCATCTTTTGGGCGCAACTGATCCTTGTGAAGCTGATGTCGGATCTATCAGAGCCGATTATGCTCAATTAAAAGAATATAACACAATCCATGGTTCTGACAGTATTGAGAGTGCTGAAAGAGAAATTAATATCTACTTTAAGCCGCAAGAACTCTGTACTGATTATAAAAATATGATGGAAATTGTTACTGAGGATATTGATGCGAGATAACGCTCACGGGTACTTTAGTTATGAATTAGTTCATGAATGTAAACAGACAGGCGCAAGAGCCGGTATTTTAACAACTCCTCACGGAATGATTAAAACTCCGATTTTTATGCCTGTCGGAACTAATTCTGCCGTCAAAACTCTTACATCTGACCAAATTGCTGATACAGGTGCACAGATTATGCTTTCTAATTCTTACCATCTGTATTTGAGAGCAGGAACAAAACTTATTAAACAGTTTGGAGGGATTCACGGCTGGATGAACTGGCATAAACCGGTTTTAACGGATTCGGGCGGCTTTCAGGTATTTTCTTTAAGCCATTTGAACAAGATTACAGAGGACGGGGTAGAATTTCGCGACCCTAAAGACGGGAAAAAACATTTTATAAATCCTGAGGTTTCTATGGAAATTCAACAGGATATCGGAGCAGATATTATTATGGCATTTGATCAGTGTGCACCGTTTCCTTGCGATTACGATACGGCAAAAAAAGCTATGGAGCGTACTCACCGCTGGCTTGAAAGATGCTTTAAAGCTAAAACTAACCCGCGTCAGGCTTTATTTCCAATTGTTCAGGGAGCTTTTTATGATGATTTGAGGCGTGAAAGTGCAAATGTAATCTCATCTTATGATGCTGTCGGGTTCGCAATTGGAGGACTGAGTGTCGGGGAAACAAAAGATATTATGAATCATTTTGTTGAATTTACAACGCCTCTGCTTCCAAAATATAAACCGCGATATTTAATGGGTGTTGGAACTCCTGAGGATTTGCTTGACGGAATAAAACGCGGAATTGACATGTTTGACTGCGTTTTGCCTACACGAAATGCACGCCATGGCTCATTTTTTACGTGGAATGGCAAATCAAATATTAAAACAAAACAGTATTACGATGATGAAAGACCGCTCGTTGATGACTGTAACTGCTACGCATGCAAAAATCATTCAAGAGCTTATATAAGGCATTTGTGGCGCTGCGGCGAAGCTACCGCTGCTACGCTTTTATCAATTCATAATATTCAATTTCTCGTTGAATTTTCACAAAAATGTCGTGAGGCAATTTTAAACGACAGCTTCGGTGATTTTTATAACGAACATTATGCAGCTTTTTTAAGATAATTTAATTTTGTCAGGAACTGTCGCCCTGAACTTGTTTCAGGATATTATCCGGTAAAAATTTTATTAAATTCAGGGTGACAGATAGGTTCAGGTTAAACATATATAAAATTTGTGATCTTATTTGACTTTGACTAAAAAATCATTATTAATAAATTAGGTGTAATAATGAGGTTTTAGTTATGGATAAAACTAAAAATTTATCACAAATTGAAAGTGCTGCCGGCAAAAATGTTGAGCCTGTAATAATTGATAACGAAGATTATGAAACTCTGGATATTGAAGACCCGCTTGTATGGGTATTCTTAGAAGGCGGTGAAACACAGGCTCTTATGAATGCCGATTTTCTTGAATTTTTTACTATCTGAGGATTATAACCTGTAAGGATAATCGTCCTTAAATTCCCAGTTATCAATTTCAAGAAGAGCTGAACAGTATTTGCCGTTGTTTTTACATTTTTCCAGTTTACGTTCCCTTGTCTCTATTTTATCAGATCTGTATGTGCACCAGCCTTTGTTATGACACCATTCTGTAATTGTTTTATCGCAGGCTAAAAATATAAATATATCTCTACCTTCAACGTTAGGTTTTTTGTCGCCGTTAATATCAAATTCGCAGTCCATACACCTGCCTCTATATATAGTTAATTTGCTTCCGTCAGAAAAATATATTATAGCCCTACCTCCCTTTTCTTCGATAGATAGAGTTTTAAGATACGGTGCCCAGTATCTGGCTGCAAATTCTTTCGGACGTAATGATAAATCCCATTCATTTACATCGCCGTTTTCTTCAACAGAGAAAATTAACGCCTGTCCCATCATAGAGTTGAATTTTTTTAATCTTGCACTTGCCTCCTGTTTTTTATAGCTTGTGATAAGGCTTGGAAGTGTTAATGCCGAGACTACCCCTATAATTCCGAGTGTAATCAGAACCTCTGCAAGTGTAAAGCCGTCTAATAATTTTAGTTTCATATTATCTCCTGACCAGTCAATAACTATAATTATTTTTTATAATTATAGTTATTTGAGAGGGGATTGTCAAGTTCGTATAATAGACAAATGAACAAGCAAGAATTTCAAGAGAAATACGGCATGGAACTAAAAGTCGCCCGCGTAAGAAAAAAATTAACGCAAGAGCAATTAGCAGAAAAAATAGACTGCTCGTCCGTTTATATAGGATACATTGAAAGAGGATTACAATGTCCGACAATATTTCAATTTTTAAAAATTGCAAGAATATTAAGTATTGACCTAAATGAATTTTTTAAAGATTTTACAGACTAAAAAAGCACTCCTTAAAGGAGTGCTTTTTTAGTCTTTTTTAGTCTGTTTATTCTATATACTTGCTTAGGCCATAAGTTCTTTAACTTCAGCAGCAAAGTTTTTCGGATCAAGTTTGATACCCGGTCCCATTGTTGTTGAAAGATAAACTGATTTAACGAATGTGCCTTTTGCAGAAGCCGGTTTTGCTCTCAACACTGCATCAGCAAGAGTTGCATAGTTTTTAAGCAAATCTTCTTCGCTGAATTCAATTTTGCCGACAGGACAGTGAATCATCCCCTGTTTATCTGCTCTGTATTCAACTTTACCAGCTTTAGCATCTTTAACAGCTTTTGCTACATCCATTGTAACTGTTCCAGTTTTCGGGTTTGGCATCAAACCTTTAGGTCCCAATACACGACCTAATTTACCAAGCATACCCATACAATCAGGTGTTGCAATTAATGTATCAAAGTCGAACCAGCCACCTGAAATTTTATCAATAATTTCTTCAGCACCAGCATAATCTGCACCGGCATCTTTTGCTTCGGTAGCTTTAGGACCTTTTGCAATTACACAAACCTTAACTGTTTTACCTAAGCCTGCCGGCAAAACAACAGTTGATCTAATCTGCTGATCAGCCTGACGAACATCAATACCTAATCTCATGTGGCATTCAACTGTTTCATTGAATTTAGAAACTTCTTTAGAAATTTCTTTTAATTTTTTAATTGTATCAGCTGCAGTAGCTGGCTGAACAAAGCCTTCCAGCATTTCTTGCATTTTTTTCTGTTTTTTAGTTAATTTACTCATTATTTAATTCCTTTCGTGGTATTAGCGGAAATTACCTGCGATCATGCTAAACTGGTGTCAACATCTCTTAAAAGATCCTGAAATAAATTCCGGATGACGGAGATAATTTCCTTCCATCTTCTAACCTTCTTTTACTGTAACACCCATAGCTCTACAAGAACCTTTAATCATGTTCACAGCAGCTTCCATAGATGTAGCGTTCAAGTCATTCATTTTAATTTTAGCAATTTCTTCAAGCTGTTCTTTAGTAATTTCGCCAACTTTTTCTTTATTAGGAACAGCTGAACCTTTTGGAAGGTTTAAAGCTTTCTTAATAAGAACAGGAGCCGGAGGTGATTTTACGATGAATGAAAAACTTCTGTCCTCGTAAACATCAATTACAACCGGAATAATATATCCTGCCTGAGATTCTGTTTTAGCATTAAATTGCTTACAGAAATCCATGATGTTAACACCGTGCTGACCTAATGCAGGGCCAACCGGTGGTGACGGATTTGCTTTACCTGCTTCGATTTGAAGCTTGATTTTTCCTACTACTTTTTTAGCCATTTTTTTTCTCCTTTTGTGGTACTAACGGTCTCTGCTTTTTCAGAGGGTCCTTCCACATGTTTTGTACGTCTCGTCGGGCTACACCCGACCTGTTAAATTATAACTTGTTAATTTGTTTGTATTCGTGCTACGCACGTAGCCATATTTAACAACTTTCAATTAAAGTTTGTTAATTTGCTTATATTCTAATTCAACCGGAGTTTCACGGCCGAAGATTGAAACATTTGCACGAAGTTTAGATTTATCAGGATAAACTTCGATAATATCTGCAATAAAGTCTGCAAACGGCCCTGATACAATTCTGACCTTATCGCCTGCTTTAACATCAAGTTCAATTTTTTGCGAAGTTGAACTTGAGCGGTTAATAATCTTTTTAATTTCGCTGTCACGGGCAGGTATCGGTTTTTTAGCAGAGCCGACAAATTTTGTAACACCTGAAGTGTGCCTTACAACATACCAGCTGTCTTCATCCATAATCATTTCAACAAGGACATAACCGGGGAATATTTTTTCTTCGCGTTCTTGTTTTTTACCGCCTTTCATCTGGGTAACAGTTTTTTGAGGAACTTCTATTCTGAATATCTTATCGCCCATGTTCATGTATTCAATGCGTTTTTCAAGGTTAACTTTTACTTTATTTTCATAACCTGAATATGTATGAACAATATACCAGCGTTTTTGATTTTTCTTAGCTTCTTTAGCTTCTTCTTCAGCTTTAGCTTCTTGTGCCTCCTGAGCCTTGTCTTCGTCAAGCTGTTCTTTCATTGATTTTTCTTTTTCAGTCATAAGCCACCTTTATATTTTTGTATGCGGACTATTTTATTAATCCTAGCAAACCTTTAAAAATTATATCCATTAAATAAACCGCTATAGTAAAAACAAAAACTATTGCAACTACAAAAACAGTTTCAGCAATAACCTGACGTTTTTCAGGCCAGCTGACTTTACCCCATTCGGTTCTAACGCCTCTGAAGTAAGTTTTTACTGAATTTGTTGATTTTTCAAGCCATTCTGGCATTTGATTTTCTGCGCCTATCATAATTTTGTTTCCTTACGTTTTTATAAAATCGCGCCCTGAAGGACTCGAACCCTCGACATCCGGTTTTGGAGACCGACGTTCTACCAACTGAACTAAGGACGCAAGTCAGAGATTCGGCTGACAGAAGGCAAGAAGACAGGCTTATATAACTTGACCTCCTGACCTCTTGACATCCGAACTTTCGTTATTTTGTTTCCTTATGGTTGGTGTGTTTTTTGCAAGTCGGGCAATATTTGCTCAACTCAAGTCTTTCTTTAATATTTTTTTTGTTTTTTGTTGTTGTGTAGTTTCTTTCTTTGCAATCTTCACATGCTAGAACTACCATTCTGTCATTTTTTCCTTTGATACCCATTGTTTTATTTCCTTTTCAATTTATTAAATTTGAATTTATCCGGACAATTTTAATCTATATTTGTACCGGCTTTTGCGCCCTTTAAAAAAGAATGTGACGGAACTCACATTCTAATTAAATCGGCTTATGATATCATAATAAACCAAACAAAATAAATTGCAAACAATATGTTAAAAAACTATAAGCATGCTCAAAAAAATCAGCCGGCAGACTTAACCCGCTGATTTTTAAATCTTATTTCCACAGTAACTATTTTATTACAAAATCAGAACTGGAAGCCTGAGTTCTTTCTGATGTGTAAGAAGATGGAATATCATAACTTCCGAAAGAATCTGTACGGAGTTTTTCCATATATACCTGACCGTTTTTAACAATTTGCTGCTGCTGGGTTAAATTCTTTTCAAGATTTGTCAAAACCTGCTCTGCATAAAGTTCAGCACCTTCTTTTGTTTTGGTAGCTTCTTCTACAGCCTGTGCACGAATATTATCTGCTTCTTCCATAGCTTTACGTTTCAATTCTTCGCATTCTTGCTGAACCTGAGTTCTAATCCTGATTCCTTCGCGTTCAAGTGCCTTAATAAAATCAGCTTCTGAAAGCTTTCTATCTGCTTCTGCCTGTGCATCTTGAACGATTTTTTCAGCTTTTTGCTGTGCTTCAATCTGGAGTTCTTCTCTGCGTCTTAAAAAAGCTCTGGCTTCCTGAACTTCGACAGGCAATGAAGCGTAAATTCTATCTATTAATGTTTCAATTTCTTTTGTTTTTACAACAGTAAATTTTCTCGGGATTATAGGAAAACCTTCCTCCAAGGCAATTTCCAACATTTTTAATAAGTCATATACACCATTTTGCTGCATTGTTGTCACACATATACCTTTCTTAAATATAATTATAT
>CALVCJ010000050.1 GCA_944326015.1 Candidatus Gastranaerophilales bacterium | reverse complement strand
GAAAGGGTAAAAACGGGAGCAAGCGTATAATGATGTATCAAGATAATTGTTAAAAAGAGTTATAGCGCAGCGACTGACAAAAATAGACAAAATTAAACGGAAATTTACGGAAAGGGTAAAAAAAATGATAATGCTGGCAGTTGCATTTTTACTGGGAATGATATTGTGTTTGCTTTTTGGCGTTCCTTATATAGATTTTTTGAAAAAACACATGATAGGGCAGTATGTCAAAGACTGTGCGCCGGAGGCTCATTCTAAAAAGCAGGGTACACCTACAACAGGCGGTATTTTTATAATTCTTGCAATAATTCTTGGTTCTATTATCACTCTTGCAATGGCGCAGAGGCTTTCGACAGAAGCTTTTATTATTCTTTTAACACTTTTATTTTATACGTTTGCAGGATTTCAAGATGATTATATAAAGTTGAAAGGCAAAGGTAATGACGGATTAACCCCGCGGGGAAAGCTTTTACGGCAGATTGCAATTGCAATGCTTCCGACACTTTATCTTATGATGACAAAGTCTAATGCCGGAGATGTTCAAATCGGTCATTATGTGTTGAATCTGGGTTGGTTTTATCCTGTTTTTTCAGTATTTGTTATTACGGGAGCTTCTAATGCCTATAATCTTACTGACGGACTTGACGGGCTTGCCGCATCAACAGGCATTTTTTCATTTGCAGCATGTGCTTTGATTTGCTTGTTTTCCGGATACCCTGAAGCTGCAATAATTTCTGCGGCTGTTGCAGGAGCATTAGCAGGATTTTTAAAATACAATAAGCCAAAAGCTCAGGTATTTATGGGAGATACGGGCTCGCTTGCAATTGGCGGACTTCTGGGAACAGTTGCGGTATTAGGTAAGTTTGAAATTCTTTTGATACTAATTGCCGGTGTTTTTGTTATGGAAACTTTGTCTGTTATAATTCAGGTTATAAGCTTTAAAACAACGGGCAAAAGAGTTTTCAAAATGGCGCCGATTCATCATCATTTTGAATTATGCGACTGGAGTGAAAAGAAAATTGTATGTGTATTTGCACTTGTTTCTGCAATTCTTTCCGCTTCAGCGCTTATTTTGTATATTTTATTTAATAGAGGAATAATTTAGATGAAATCATTGTTACCGAATGTAAAATTTGCTGACAAAAAAGTTCTGGTTCTCGGTTTATCCAAAAGCGGAATTTCTGCTGCCAAATACTTAAATAAGGCAGGAGCAGATGTTTATATAACTGAATTTCGCGTTGAAAAGCCAGAAGATGAACAAATTTTAAAAGAGCTTAGAGAAACAGGGATTAAAGTTGAAATGGGCGGGCACAGTGATGAATTTATAAATAATTCTTATATTGCTGTAACATCGCCCGGGATTCCTCCGCATTCACAGATAATACAGAAATTAAAAGAAAATAAAATAAAGGTAATATCTGAAATAGAGCTTGCAGCATCGCAGTCCGGTGTGCCGTTTATAGCAATAACGGGAACTAACGGAAAAACTACGACAACAGCTTTAACCGCACATATACTTTCAAGTGAATATAAAGCAGAACCCTGCGGAAATTATGGAGTTCCGCCGTGCGATCTGCTTGATAAAGATATTGATTTTATGGTGTGTGAATGCAGTTCTTTCCAATTGGAATACAGTAATTCTTTTCAGCCTCAAATTTCTGTTTTTACAAACTTTACACCCGATCATATTGACTGGCATGGAGGATTGGAAAATTACTTTAAAGCAAAGGCTAAAATTTTTAAAGGTCCTCAGGCGCCGCAGTTTTCTGTGCTGAATGCAAAAGATGAAAGACTGCTTGAATTTTCAAAAGAATGCGGCGGAACAGTATTCCTTTTTGACGGTGATATAGGCGAAAATTGCTCTTATATAAAAGATGATGCAATTTATTTTAAACGAAATGGCAGAGAAGAAAAAATTATTTCTCTGGATGAATGTCCTCTTATCGGCAGCCATAATTATCAGAATGTTATGTGCGCTGTTATTGTCGCAAAAATTGAGGGTATTTCAAATGAAGATATAAAATCATCAATTATGTCGTTTAAAGTTCCCGAGCATAGGCTTGAAAGATTTGCACAAAGCGGTAAAACTGTTTTTTATAATGATTCAAAGGCCACAAATCCTGAGGCAAGCCTTGTCGCAATTAATTCATTTAATAATTGTGATGTAGTATTAATTGCCGGAGGACGTGATAAAAATACGGATTTGGTAGAGTTTTGCGATGCAGTAAAAAAGCATATCAAGACAGTAATTTTGATAGGAGAAGCTGCTGACAGATTTGAAGAAAATTTAAGAAAAAGCGGATTTGGTAATATTTTAAGAGAAGGCACGATGCAGTCTGCAATTGACAGGACAATTGAACTAAATCCTGATGTTGTTTTATTATCACCTGCCTGTGCAAGTTTTGATATGTTCAGCGGATATGAGGAAAGAGGAAAGGTATTTAAGGAATATGTCTTATCAAAGGTCAACAAGGCGTGAACCGCGGGACAGACGCAGTGAACAGCCGATTCAAAGTATTATAATATCATCTCCTGACAAGACATTGCTGATTGTCGTAGCTTTCCTTGTAATTATCGGATTTCTTGCAATATTTTCGGCAACTGCGCCCAAATGTCTTGATGAGGGAGGAAATCCCGCTCAGTTTTTGATAAAACAGTTAATTTGTTTTGTTGTAGGATTTTTCGGCTTAAAGTTTTTTATGAACTATGATTATAAAAAACTTGCAGACTGGAATGTTGTTATTATGGCATCAATTTTGATTGCTTTATTTTTAGTTGATTTTACACCTCTCGGAGTTGTTGTAAACGGTGCAAAAAGATGGATAAATATTGCAGGATTTCAATTACAGCCTTCAGAATTTGCAAAGCCTGCTGTTGTTCTTCTGCTTGCGAATGCTTTTAGAAAAGATGCAAATCTGTTTGATCAGAATAAATGGGTGTGGGCGTTTTTCCCCATAATTGCGATGGCAGGCTTAATTTTCATACAGCCAAATCTGTCTATGGTAATTCTTCTCGGGATGACGACCGTTGTAATGTATATGGCGGCAGGCGGGTCAATGAAGCTTTTCTTAAGCTGTGTCGGAGCGATGGTTATGGCGCTTGTTGTAGGACTTACAACTATTATTAAACCTTATCAGCTCCAGCGTATCAAAACCTGGCGCCACCCGGAGCTTGATCCTTTGGGTGCGGGTTATAATATTATTCAATCTCTTATAGCGTTTGCATCAGGAGGATTCAGTGGAGTCGGATACGGGGGGTCTATTCAGAAACTTTCTTATCTGCCCGAATGTCATACCGATTTTATTTTTGCAATTATCGCGGAAGAACTCGGATTTGTCGGATGCGTGCTTGTAATCGGTTTATTCTTTACTTTTATGCAGAGAGGTTTTGTAATTGCTGCACGGTGTCCTGATATGTACGGCAAGCTTCTTGCGGTGGGGATTACTTTTTCCATTACGTTTCAGGCATTTATGAATATGAGTGTTGCAAGTTCATTCCTTCCGACAACAGGTGTGCCGCTTCCTTTCATAAGCTACGGCGGATCATCTCTTATTGTATCAATGATTATGGTTGGAATACTTTTAAATATTTCTAAAAAAAGAATAAAAAAGATAAGGAACAGATTTTAAATGAGCAGATTTTTTATAACAGGAGGCGGAACAGGCGGACATATTTATCCTGCAATAGCAGTTGCAGAGGCTTTAAAAGGAGAAGAAATTTTTTATGTCGGAAATCCCAAAAACCTCGAATATGACATTGTTGCTCAAAAAGGATATAAGTTTTTGGGTGTAAATGTTCACGGCATGCCGCGTCATGCAAATTTTGATTTCATCAAATGGATGTTTCAGCTTGGAACTGCTGTTTTAAAATGCTGTTATTATATTAGAAAATATAAACCTGATGCAGTTTTTGGCACGGGTGGTTATGTTTCTGCTCCGGCACTTATAAGTGCAAGACTGATGAATATTCCTTATATGATACACGATTGTGATGCACAGCCCGGACTTGTTACAAGGAAACTTTCATCAGGTGCAAAATGTGTTTCTGTAGCATTTGACAGTGCATGTAAATTCTTGAAGAATAAAAATTGCTTTGTAAACGGTAATCCGATTCGTTCATCATTTAAAACCCTTTCTAAGCAAGATGCAAGAAAGGTTATGGGACTTGAGGATAAATTAACGCTTTGTATAATGGGCGGCTCTCAGGGGGCACGTTCTATAAATGATGCTTCTGTCGAGGTTTTAAAGTCTTTTTCAAAAGATTTTGATCTGCAGATAATTTTTCAGACCGGCAAAAAGAATTATGAAAGAGTAATTGAACAGCTTGTAACTATTTATCCTGAATATGAAAGTGACAAAAATCTCATTATAAAGCCTTATTTTGACGACATGGTTACTGTTTTGAAGGCATCAGATATTGCAGTTTCCCGCTCCGGATCTTTAAGTATTTCAGAAATCTGCGCTTCAGGAATTGCGCCGATATTTGTACCTTACCCTTATGCGGCGGCAGATCATCAGCGTAAAAATGCAAAATTTATGGTTGAAAAAAATGCAGGAATTTACATTGAGGACAATGAAATTAATGAAAAACTGTTATACGAAACAGTGAGTGCATTAATTAATGACAAAGAACGTTTACAGGAGCTTCAGAAGAATTCTCTTGCGCTTGCAAAATTTGATGGTACGGAAAAAATTATTAAACAGTTGCGTAATATCACAAAATAGGTTATAATATTTGTAAATTACATTTAAAAATTGGAGTTAAAAAAATGAAAAAAGCTTTTACATTAGCAGAAGTTCTTGTAACCTTAGGTATAATAGGAGTAGTATCTGCGATGACTGTTCCCACTCTTATGCGTAATCATCAGAAAAAAACGTATATTACACAGCTTCATAAGGTTTATAATGAAATCACGCAGGCACTTATCCAATACAGAACAGATAGAAATGCTTTAAATCTGAAGGAAGCAGGTTTTACAAGTACTGCTAGCGTACAAACTTTTATAAAAACTTATTTGAAAACAATTAATGAATGTGACAAGGTCGGTTCTCCATGTTTTGCTGATGAATATAAAACTCTAAGCGGCACTGCTCCAGAAGGCTGGACTATTGATACAAAATCATATGTATTACCAAGTGGAGCAGCAATCCGACCAGCATTCTCTGTTTCAGGTGATAAATTAGTCCATTTACTTGTGGATATAAACGGTCAACAAGGCCCTAACATTCTAGGACGTGATATTTTCTTTATGGCTATTTATAATAACTGTGTACTTGATTCTGTTGCTACGGGAGCTACATCTGCTCCATTAACTGATGCCCAGCGAGATTCAATAAATAGTGACAATTGGAAACCTTTTGCTCAAATCTTAAATGATAACTGGGAAATGAATTATTAATAATTTTAATAATAAATAAGTGTCTTACTATTGTTAAGACTTTTATTTAGTGTCTTATATCATAGTTTAGATTAAATTATGTATAGCACAAGATTATAAACTTATTTCAGCATCTCATAACCGCCAGATGTTGCCCGTATTTTGTACATTTTGCAGGATATTAAAGATTTCGAAAGCAAAACCAGTCAAACAATTTCAGAGTCTGACCTGAATTTATTTCAGAGGTACAATTTAAATGTTGTTTATGTAACCCCTTATATTTATTATTTATGAACTGTACTTTTTAGGTGAAGTTCTCTTAATTGCTGTAATGATGCTTCTCCAGGGGCATCTGACATTAAATCTTTTGCTCCGGAATTTTTAGGAAATGCTATGACATCTCTTATACTTTCAGTTCTACATAAAAGCGCAACAAGTCTATCCAGTCCTATTGCAAGACCAGCATGAGGTGGTGTTCCATATTGTAGTGCGTTCACCATAAACCCGAATTTTTCTTTAGCTTCATCTTCTGTCAGACCTAATGCCTTAAATACTATATTTTGAACATCTGATGAGTGAATTCTGACAGAACCTCCGCCGAGTTCTGTCCCATTATAAACTATGTCGTAGGCAATTGATTTTACATGTCCTAAATCGCCTGATTTTAATTTATCTAAATCTTCTATGCAAGGAGATGTAAACGGATGGTGCATTGCCATAAATCTACCTTCTTCATCCGACCATTCAAACATCGGGAAATCTACTACCCATAAAAGATTATGTTTACTTTCGTCAATTAAATTTAATCTTTTGCCGAAATAAAGTCTTAATCTTCCCATAATATCATAGACAAGTTTTGGTTTGTCTGCTACAAAGAAGATTATATCGCCGGCTTCAGCACCTGCACGTTCTTGAATTTGTTTAGCCTGCTCTTCAGTTACGAACTTCAATACAGGAGATTTTGCAGTTCCATCTTCATTATAAATAATATTTGCAAGAGCTTTTGCTCCGAATGATACGGCAAGTTTTGTAATATCATCAATATCTTTTCTAGAGAATTTAGCACCGCCCGGAATTCTTATACCTCTAACAATACCGCCATTTTCTAAAGTATCTCTTACGATTTTAAATTCTGACTTCATGATAATATCGCCGATATCAAAAAGCTCAAGTCCGAAACGTGTATCAGGTTTATCAGATCCGAATCTATCCATTGCTTCCTGCCAGGGCATTTGTATAAATGGCGGTTTAACTTCTACTCCTGCAGCTTTGAAAGTTTCAACAATCAAACCTTCAACACATTTTATAACGTCCTGCTGCTCTACAAAAGACATTTCAATGTCAATTTGAGTAAACTCAGGCTGTCTGTCAGCACGTAAATCTTCATCACGGAAGCATTTTGCAATCTGGTAATATCTTTCAATTCCGCCTACCATCAATAATTGCTTGAAAATCTGTGGAGATTGCGGAAGTGCATAAAATTTACCTTCCTGAACACGAGAAGGTACAAGATAGTCTCTTGCACCTTCCGGTGTAGTTTTAATCAAAATAGGTGTTTCTACTTCCAAAAAATCTTCTCCGTTAAGGTAGCTTCTAGCAGCCTGACAAATTTTGTGGCGCAATGTTAAATTTTGAAGCATACTTTCGCGTCTGATATCAAGATATCTGTATTTTAAGCGGACATCTTCAGAAACATTTTCATCATCCAGTACAAAAGGTAATGTTTTTGCTTCAGATAATATTTCAACAGAGTCAGGATACATTTCAACCTGGCCTGTTGCATATTTTTCATTATACGTTTCTTCGGGGCGTCTTGTAACTTTACCTTTTACTGTAATTACGTATTCAGATCTTAATTTTTCAAAAATTTTGTGAACTTGGGGATTAATCTGAGGGTTTGCAACAAGCTGGAAAAAACCTGTACGATCTCTTAATTCCACAAATAAAATTCCACCTAAATCACGAATAGTTGAAGCCCAGCCAGAGAGGGTAACTTCTTCATTAAGATTGTTTAGATTAAGCACTCCGCAATTATGGTCTTTAAGTTTAGTTTTAATCATCATATTTTCCTTTTTTGTTTTCAAATCAGACTTATTTTAAGTGTAGCAAAAACATAAAAAAAAGAAAATAAATATGAAAATTTATAAATTATCTTCTGTGTGGACTGCGGCTTCTCGTTCTTGAATGAACTTGTTGTTGCATTCTATCATTTTGATTTAAAGATTCTTCATCTTCTTCATAATTTGTGTAATCAACTTCATATTCATAATCATCAGGCAGAATTTCTATTATCTGCATGGTCATAATGCATGAAATATTTACATGCAGCTGAGGCGATCTATCAGGTCTGAAGGCAAGATTTTTTCGATCTTTTACTTCGCAATTTTTAAGTGTAATAAATTGAAAGCCGCCGTTTAAAATGTAAAAAAGCATGTTATCAGGTATAGAGTTACTGAATCTCATATTTTCTGGAAGAAGAAGCTCTCCTTCTATATGCTGTTCGTTTGTTGTTATTAAAACAAGCATTCTTGGCAAGTCATTTATAATCATTGTCGCTCTCCTATCTTAATATTATTATACCAGATTTTCATATAAAAATAAACAAGCAAATTTTGAGATTTATAGTTTATGCACTAATTATTCGTAAAAAACGTCATGCTAAACGTCAGAGATACCTTTACCTTTGAGTTTTAGCATAAGCAGTTAAACAAGTTCAGAACTACTCCTGAATTTATTTCATAGGTGCCATTTAAAAATTAAGTTTAACAAGACAAATATTTTACTTGTGATTGCTATGTGTCTTTACTTATTTAAAAATCCTGCCATTGTAGGTTTATTTGAAAGCGCTGCGACATTCTGTGTAACGGGTTGTTTGGACTGTTGCAGCTCATTTGCAGCATTCTTTTCTTCTTTTTCTTTAGCAATTGCTTTTTTAGTCATGTTTTCACAGTATCTTGCAAGCCACATCATAAATACTGGAACTAGTACAATTGTTGATGCAAAACCGAATGCACTGTTAAATGTCTTTGCTCTGTTTACAAATTTATTTTCTTTATTTGAGAACACCGAATAAATATGTTCAAGAGCATCAGAGCCTTTAGCTTTTCTAAACGCTTCATGAATTTCTTTCATTGTTGCTTCTTTAATCGATTTACCGTTAAATGCTTTCATAATGCTTTCGGATGCTTCTTTTACTGATTTATCAACATTAAGAAGTATCTTCTTCACATTTCCGCCGTTTTCTTCAAGGAATTTAAAGAATCCGTTTATACCGTCTTTGTATTCGCTAATGTTACTGTACTTTGAGGTAATTTGACTACTAGTAAGAACAGATACTCCAGAGCCGGCTGTAACGTAATTTTTGAGTTTTATAAATAGATTTTTGTTATGGTTTTCAGGTTTAACGTTTAGAGCAAAGCCGGAAGCTTGTGCAAATATATCTGAGAAAATTCTGGAAAGAGCTTTGGCTCCGAACAAAATAGCTGTAAAACTTGATATATCACGAACAAGTATTTCTTTTCGCTCTTTATCGCTTTTTGCATTAATGTATCTCGGCGGCAGACAGAAGCCAAACAATAATGTCAGCATTGCAGGAACAGACATTGAGGCTCCATTAAATTCAAAATGTTTTAATATATTGCTTATGCCTCCTTCTTTCATTGCGGTTTTGCCTGTTGCAGATATAATGCCTCCGGTAAATGCAACATTTTTATCATTTTTTTCAACTTCTTTTTTCACATCTGTCGTTTTTTTATTGTCATTGTTTTTTTCTGTCGCTTCAGGATTAGCATTAGCTTCCTGCTGCTCATCAACAAGACCTTTTAAGCCGGGATCATGTTTTAATCCCAAGTTGTACAATTTTGGAATCAAACTATAGAAACCGACAACAGCAGACCACATGCCAATGTTTGCAAAAACTCTTGTTCCGGCTCTATGAATATTGAATTTTTTAATATATTCATCAATATTTCCGTTTGCATGTTTATTCAGGTGTTTATTTACTTTATCTAGGGCATCATTTGTATAATCCGTTAAACTCTGTGTTAAACAACTGATACTTGTCCCAAGCGGTTTATCTTTCCCTGAAAATTTAAGTGCAATTTCAAGCTCATCACTTGACGGTGCAGCATGCTGTTTACGAACTCTCATATACCGTTCTACGATTTCGTCCATAACTTGTTTTGCACCCTTTTTATTTTTGTTTGCTTTTTTGTTTTCTGAATCAATAAGCATTTCTGCGAAAGATTGCGCAGTCTGTTTTAATTTGTCTGGGCTCAATGAATTATCAGTAGAAGTTTTTAATGCATTTTCAAATACTTCTGTGTAGTAACCTTTTTTGAAAGCGCCATAATCTTTTAATTGATCCGGATTTTTAGCGGCATATTCTGCAAAACCTTGCCCTAATGCCTCAATATGACTTACATGAACATTGTTTGCCGTACCTGATGTTTTTTTAAGAATTGAAAGTATACCCATGGGAATAAGGAATGCACTTGGACCGCTTAATATTTCACGGATACCTTCTCGTCTTGCAAATTCCCAGTTCAAAGGTCCTGTTTTTTTCCCGTTTTCATCTGTTTTCCTGTTACGGTTAAGTCCCTCATAAATTCTTGGAGCAACCATGCCGATACCGTCCTGTGCAATAAATGACGCTGCAAAGCCTCCCTTTTCAATTGCGTCCATTAATGAAACAACAGGGTTAAAGCTGCCTGTGAATGATTGACTTTGTTTTAATGTTTGAAGCGTATTATATTTTTTTTGTTTTATAACGCTATTAGATGAATCTACTGATTTTACTGCCATGTCCCTACTTTAAATTTTTCATAACTACACACATATATTAAAAACTAATGGTTTACACTTATTGCTTTTTTCTGCTTTGATTTTAAGAAAGATTAAGAAAAGGTCATAAATGTATTAAGTGTATTTATTATACTTAATTTATAATTTCTATGCAAGTTTTTTACTACATTTATAATAATAAGTTTACAAATTTGTAATAAACTCTAATGATAGATAAAAAATCACCCTATTGTCTATAAATTGACACTAATTTTTGTCTGTAATAAACTTTGATTTATGAAAATTAATGTAATAGGTGCAGGGCTGGCAGGTTCTGAGGCTGCACTTCAACTTTCAAAACGAGGTTTAAATGTTGATTTATATGAAATGCGTCCTCAAAAATCTTCAGGAGCGCATAAAACTGATAAGTTTGCAGAGTTCGTTTGTTCTAACAGCTTAGGCACGGCTGACTGTTCAAATGCTTCAGGTTTACTAAAAAAAGAAATGGAAATTTTGGACTGTGAATTGTTAAAGATGGCACGTAAATGTGCCGTTCCGGCAGGCAGTGCTTTAGCAATTGACAGAGAACTTTTTGCTAATACGATTACTGAAATAATAGAAGCGGATAATAATATTAATGTTATAAGAGAAGAAATTACAGAAATTCCTGAGGGGGCTGTGATTATAGCCTCAGGCCCTTTAACTTCGGAATACCTCGTTAACTCTATTAAAAGATTTACTCAAAGTGAAAATTTGTACTTTTTTGATGCAATTGCACCTATTGTGGAATGTGAAAGTATTAATTTTGATAAAGCTTTCTGGGCAAACAGGTATGATAAAGGTGAGGCTTCTTATATAAACTGTCCGATGAATAGAGAGGAGTATGAAAACTTTTACAATATTTTAATTAACTCACCGCGGATAGAATTAAAAGACTTTGAAAAGAATGTAAAGTTTTTTGAAAGTTGTCTGCCAGTTGAAGTTCTGGCTTCGCGTGGAATTGATACACTAAGATTCGGACCTATGAAGCCTGTTGGACTTGTAGATAAAAGGACAGGTATTGAAAATTATGCTGTCGTTCAACTTCGTCAGGATAATTCTGCGAAAACTCTTTTTAATCTTGTCGGATTTCAGACAAATTTGAAATGGGGGGCGCAAAAAGTGCTTCTGCAGTCAATTCCGGGGTTGGAAAATGTTAATATTGTAAGATATGGGGTTATGCATAGAAATACCTTTATAAATTCTCCGAAAATACTAAATCCGTCTTTACAAACGCGTAAACGTGATGATTTATTTTTTGCCGGACAGCTTACAGGTACGGAAGGGTATACCGAATCTATAGCAACAGGCATGCTTGCAGGAATTAATATGGCGAGGTTTTTAAATGGACAAAAATTGCTGACACTGCCGAAAATCACGATGCTTGGTGCATTAACACAATATATTTCTGATGAAAATCATACGAAATTTCAACCGATAAATTCTAATTGGGGTATTGTTGATCCTGTTGAATTACCTAAAAAGGAGTGTAAAAATAAAAAATTAAAAGCAGAGTTAATTGTAAAGCGAGCAACTGATTATTTGAGCAGTCTTGAAAGTTTATGACTTATTTTAAATAATTCCGAATTAGTGCTGTCAAGATTATACGTGACGGATGGAAAATTACATATTAATAAAAAATCCCCCCCCAGCTTTTTAAGCAGGAGGGGATTAATTTATTTCTTTTTATTAGTTCAATTGGGCTTTTTCTTCATCTGTAACCCCTTTGATAGTAAGATTAACTCTGCCTTTATCGTCGATTTTGATTACTTTAACAATAACTTCGTCGCCAATATGAAGATGCGGTTCAATTGTATCTATTCTCTCATTGCAAACCTGTGAGATATGAACCATGCCGTCTTTACCCGGTGCAAGTTCTACAAATGCACCGATTGGGATAATTCTTACGACTTTACCTTTTACAACCATTCCGGGTTCGGCTTTGAATGTTAATTCTTTAATCATTCTCTGAGCAATTTCTGCACCTTCCTGATCGTTCGAGGTAATTGTTACAACGCCGGAATCCTGAATATCAATTTCTGCTCCTGATGCGTCAATTATTGCTCTGATCTGTTTTCCGCCGGGTCCGATTACTGTTCCGATATCTTCAACAGGAATTGTCATTGTTGTAATACTTGGAGCATACGGTGACAGGTGATCTGCAGGTGCTGAAATTACTTCTCTCATCTTGTCTAAGATATGAAGTCTGCCTTCTTTAGCCTGAGCTAATGCACGGCGGAGGGTTTCATTTGCAATACCTTTTGCTTTCATATCCATTTGAAGGGCAGTAATTCCGTCATCATTACCTGTAACTTTAAAGTCCATATCGCCTAAAAAGTCTTCAATACCTTGAATGTCGGTTAATACAACGGGTTCTTTGCCTTCTTCTGTAATCATACCCATTGCTACACCGCCTATCATACATTTTACGGGAACACCTGCGTTCATTAAAGCCATAGAAGATCCGCAGGTAGATGCCATTGATGTCGAACCGTTTGATTCCAGTACATCTGATGTTACGCGGATTGTGTAGCCGAATTCTTCTTGTGACGGAAGAGCCGGAATATTTGCTCTTTCGGCAAGATTTCCGTGTCCTACTTCACGTCTGCCGGGTCCTCTTAGAGGTTTAACTTCGCCTACGGAAAATCCCGGGAATATATATTTGTGCATATAAGTTTTTTCAGTCTGCGGGTCAACTCCGTCAAGTTCCTGTTTCATTCCGGGACCTGCAAGAGTTGCAACAGAAAGAACCTGAGTTTGTCCTCTGGTAAATACTGCTGAACCGTGAGCTCTTGGCAGAACTCCTACTTCACACCATATCGGACGGACTTCATTTGGTTTTCTTCCGTCTGCCCTGACGCCTTCGTCCAATATCATTGTACGCATAATGTGTTTTTCTGCATTTTTGAATTCTTCTGCTACAAAGTCGATGCCTGTTTCTTCCATAATTTTTTTAATGTAATCGTCTTCAGGAAGAGCATCAATTTTTTCTTTAACAAGTTTTTTAGCTTCCTCAAGTTTATTCTGTCTGTATTCTCTGTCAAAGTTGTGATAAGCATCGAAAATCATATCGTGAGCAGTTTCTTCTATAATCTTTTTGATTTCTGTTGTGTCATAAGGATTTACGAATTCTTCTTTTTCAACTCCGCATTCTTTCATAAATGCAACCTGAGCATCGCATTGTTTTCTTATTTCTCCCTGTGCAAACTCAACTGCATTCATAATATCGTCTTCTGTTACAAATTTGCAGCCTGCTTCAACCATGATTACAGAATCATGTGTACCTGCAACTACAATATCTAAATCTGATTTATCAGCCTGCTGGTGCGTCGGATTCGCAATCATATTGCCGTTTTCATCTCTGGAAACTCTTACTGCTCCAATAGGGCCTTCGAAAGGTGCTCCTGACAGCATCAAAGCGCATGATGCCCCGAGCATTGCAAGAGTATCAGGCTGATTAACCTGATCATAGCTGAATAACTGGGCAACAATTTGTATATCGTTTCTGTAACCTTTCGGGAACAGCGGCCTTATAGGTCTATCAATAAGTCTTGAAATAAGGATTGCCTTATCTCCTGCTTTACCTTCAGAACGGTTGTAGCCGCCTGGAATACGGCCAATAGCTGACATTCTTTCTTCATAATCAATTAACAGCGGAAAAAAATCAATTCCAACTCTGGGTTCTTTTGATACGCAGCAGTGAACAAAAAGCATTGTATCACCGCATCTTACCGTAACTGAACCGTTTGTGGACTGAGCGTATTTCCCTGTTTCAACAGTAACCGTTTTACCGCCGATTTCAATTTCAAATTTTTTTGTTTCAGGTACCATAATTTCCTTTCCTGCTTCCGGCGAACTTTTCCGAAAGCTTTGCGCTTTTCTGGCGCACTTAATTATACACTTCCATTTGTTCTTTTTTATTATACCTCAAACAAGAAAAAGATGGGATATTCTGTGACAGAATATGAATAATGTTACCAGGGATAATCTTTGGTAATTTTCCAGTTATTAAGTTGCAGTAATTTAGTGCAGTAAGCATAATTTTTAGAATTTTTATTACATCCATACATTGTATCATTGATTAAATCTTCTTTTGTGCCGTCCCATTTGAATGTATATGGTTCAACATATCCCTTTGCCCCTAACGTGTATGACTTATTAAAGTAAAACATAAAAGCCTCTCTTGATCGCTTCTTGTAATTATATATTTTGGAAGCTGACGGGCAAAAAATTATATCAATGCCACCTGACGCTCTCATTGTAAAACCTGAACCATCTGATAAATAAACAACAATAGTATTTTCTTGACCTGTTAAATTGCCGTTACTATCAGTGATATCTCTGCTTTTATCAGTTATTTTTAAAACATTCATGTATTTCGCAAAATATTTGTTAAAAAATGCTTTTGTCTCTTCAGCATTATCACTATCCGGATAGTCCCAAAACTCATAAGAACCGTTTTCTGCTTCAGACATTTTTACCGCTTGATTAATAGTGGAATAAAATTTTTTTACTCTGTTTTCTGTTGTTATTTTAAGATGATTATTGATTAAAGCCGGCATGGTCAACGCGGCCACAACACCAATAATTCCGAGGGTGATTAAGACCTCTGCCAAAGTAAATGCAGCATTCCGTTTTAGAGAATGGTGAAGAGTGAAGGGCTGATTATCAGAAGACCGGAA
>CALVCJ010000049.1 GCA_944326015.1 Candidatus Gastranaerophilales bacterium | reverse complement strand
GTAAAATCAAGATGTGAAAAAGTATTAACCTCAAACTGTTTTCTTACACTGTCAACAGGAATTTTCTCCATCACACCTGCAACAACACATCCTGCAACATTTATAAGCGTATCAATTTTGTCAGTTTTGGATTTAATAAAAGCTGCTGCCTGTGCAACGGTATCTTTTCTTTCCATATCAATATAGAAAGGTATTGCACCAGTTGCCTCAAGTAAAGCAGCATATTTCTCATTGCGATAACCTGCAAAAACGGTATTATCACTTACAAAAGCTTTGAGCAAAGCATGCCCTATACCTGATGTTGAACCTGTAATTACATAAGTTTTTTTCACTTGAAAACCTTATTTTTACTAATCTGTCATATAAGAATTGAACAACGGTAAGTATAATGCTAAAGCCAGAGTTAATACTATACTACCGATTACAATAAGCATTATCGGCTCAATCATTTTTGTCATTGTATCAATAATACCATCAAGCTTCTTATCAATGAAATTCGTTGCCTGCAAAAGCATATCACCCAAACGACCAGATTGTTCACCGGTGGCTATCATAAACAAAATCATCTTAGGCATCACACGTGTTGATCTTAAAGCAACTGATAAATGCTGACCTTGTTGAACTTTTAATGTAGCTGTTTCAATTTTTGTCTTCAAAGTATAATTTGTTAGTGTAACATTTGCAAGATAAAGGCATTCTATAATAGGAACACCTGCATCGTAGGCTACCTGCATTACCGCTACAAAGTTTGCAAAATTTGAATACTGAATCAAATCTGTCAATAGAGGAACCTTTAAAACCCATTCATCAAGCTTTCTTTTACTTGGCTGCCACTTCACAATAAAAGTACAAAAACCGAATATAGACCCGAGAATTATAGGCACAAAAAACCAGTACGTTTTTAAGAAAACACCCGCACTCATCAATGTAGCCGTAATCCAGGGGAGCTCTTTACCCATACCGTCAAACATTTCTTTAAATACCGGGAATACAAACATTAACATAACAAGTACGATAATAACGGCCAACACAATTACAAACATAGGATACATTAATGTACCTATAACTTTTCCTCTGATATTCGCTTCTTTTTGCAAAAGTTCCAACAAACGCTGCAAAGTCTTTTCAAGTTCACCGGAATCTTCACCGGCCTTCACAAGACCTATATATATCTGGCCGAATTGATCAGGATATTTCGCAATTGTATCTGCGAAAGTCGCACCTGCCATAATCTGCCGTCTCAACTCTTTGGCAACAAGACGAACTTTTAATTTCGCAGCATCATTTTCAATAAACATCAAGGATTCAATAATAGGAATACCTGACTGCGCCAGAATCTGTAAAGTTGATGTAAAATCCATTCTGTCTTGCAGACCAAGTTTTTTAACTTTACCACCCTTAACTTCTTTTTTTTCTTCTTTGTCCTCACCCTTTGCTTTTTCTTCATAAACTTTTGTCGGGATAAAACCAAGTTTTCGGATACTTTCACGAGCTTCTCTTAAGTCGGCTGCATCAACCTTTCCTTTAACAATATCTTTATTATTTTTTAAAGCTATATAATTATATATTGTCATTATTTCTCCTATTCATTAACCACTCCGAGAACTCTTACGAATTCATCTATTGTAGTTAATCCTTTAAGTATATGGGCTAAACAGGACTGATTAAGCGTTTTCATACCATTTTTCACGGCAGCTTCTTCTATTTCCAAATCATGAGCACCGATGGCAACCAGTCTCTTGATTTCTTTGGTAATAGCCATGATTTCATAAACCCCGAGTCTGCCTTTATACCCTGTAAAATCACATTTATTACAGCCTTTGGCTCTATATATCGGTTTTTTCATAAATTCTTGAATTTCAGCTTCATCAGCAATAATCTGTCTTGCCTCGTCATGAGACGCAAAGTATTCCTCTTTGCAGTCATCGCAAAGCTTTCTTACAAGACGTTGAGCTATAACTCCCGACAAGGTTGAAGAAACAAGATAATCTTTAGCGCCCATTTCTATTAAACGTGTAACTGTGGCTGCTGCCGAATTGGTGTGAACGGTACTTAACACAAGGTGACCTGTTAATGCTGCTGAAATTGCAATTTCAAGAGTTTCGTAGTCACGGATTTCACCTACTAGAATAATATCAGGGTCTTGTCTTAATATCGCACGCATACAAGCAGCGAATGTAATACCTGCTTTAGCGTTGACCTGAGACTGGTTTATACCCTCAAGTTTAATTTCTATAGGATCCTCGATTGTTGTAATATTTACTGACTCATCGTTTAAACTTTTTAGAACTGAATAAAGTGTCGTAGTTTTACCGGAACCGGTAGGACCTGAAGTCAAAATAATACCGTTCGGACAGCTTACCATGTTTTTAATCTTCGCAACATCTTCATCTGTACCACCGATAAGTTTAATATCTTTGTCTTCGGCATTCAAGCTGACTGCTGGAGCAAGTACACGAATACAAACCTTTTCTTTTCCTGATACAGGCAAAGTATTGATACGAAAATCATATGAACCATTTTTATACTTTATAGAGAAGGTACCGTCTTGAGGTCTTCTGTGTTCCGCAATATTCATTCTTGACAAAACTTTAAAACGCGCAATAACAGAAGTCTCAACCTTTGGAGGAATATCCAGAACTTTTTGGAGCATGCCGTCTTTTCGGTATCTTACTATATACCCGGAAAGTCTTGGTTCAATATGAATATCTGATACATGGTTATCAATGGCATTTGTGATAATCTGGTTTACGAATTTTGCAACGGAACCGGTTGAATCTTTCAATTGCTTGTCAACCATATCTGCAAGCGATTCCTCAACCTCAAATTCTTCTGCTTCACTTTCTATTTGCTTAATAACCTTTTCAGTTTCTTTCTTTTGCTCACTGAAAAAGGTATTAAGGGAATTCTCAAACTCATAATGAGTCATCAGCAGCTGTTTGGGGCTCTGCCCTGTTAAAAATATAATATCTTTTAATACATCTTGTTTTACCGGAGTAACAACACCAAGAATTAAAGTTTTACCGTCAGAAGATATAGGAATTATTTTATTGTTTTTAATAAAATCCTCTGGTAAAATCTTAACAAATTGTTCTTGTGATGCAAGCTGTTCCGAGGTTACAAGATCGTAACCGGTTTGAATATGCAAGATTTCTTTCAGCTGCTCTAGTGAAATAAAACCTAATTTAAATAAAGTTGACCCGATTGGTATTTTTTGTCTTTTACTTTCAGCAAGCGCCTGAAGAAGCTGAACATCAGTTATATAACCCTTTTGAACAAGTAATTCTCCAAGTTTAATCTGTTTGGATGGATTTGCAGAATTTGCTGCCGAACTTTTCATATCGTTTTTCAGGATCTCTATTAAATCATATAAGTCCTGATCAGAAACCTGAATGAATTTTACCTGCTGCGGGAAATACTCTTTTAACTTTAAATTTATTACATCTTTATCGGAAGACGAACTAATAACAACAAACAGAAAATTATCTTTAACACTAATTGGAACAAATTTATATTGTTCCAATAGTGTCTGATTGACTTTATTCAGTATTTGACTATTTATGCTATTTTTTAGTCTGTTTAAAAATTCGTTCATCTTAGTTTATTTATATTATTCTATAATGTTTCCGTATTTCCAACTGCATCTTCTGTATCGGTAACAATTTTTGGAGTAATCATAATAATCATTTCATTTTTCTTCTTTGTAGAGCTCGTTGATCTGAACAAAGTGCCGATTAGAGGAATATCTCCTAATATAGGAACTTTACCTATTGTCTTTTGCTCTTCTTCATTGATCAAACCACCAATTACCAGAGTTTCACCGTCTTTTATACGGATATTTTTCAAATCAAGATTTCTACGGGAAAGCAATGTAGCAGCAATATATTGACCGCCTTCATCCTGCGCTGTGACCTGGTTTAAAATAGTTGCATACTCAGGTTTAATATTCAATGTTACATAACCATCAGGACTTATAAATGGTGTAATCCCTACTTTAATACCGGCATCACTTCCGATATTATAAGTCCTTGTAGCAAGTGTACCACCTGTATATGCGCTCTGCTCAGTCTCTGTAGATTCAATATAATCCTGTGTAATGTCAATTGTAGCTTCCTCGCCATTTGTAATCAAAATACGCGGATTTGATACTATACGCCCCTTAGCATTTCTAACCAGATAGTTAATAGCATATGAAATTGTAACAGGACCTTTATATGTTGTCAAAGTATTGATGAGTTCAGGCTCTTGACTTGAGGTATCCCAAACTTCATACCCGCTTCCTTTTAAGAATACAGGGTGTAAAGGATCTGTTCTTGTAGTTTCACCGTCAAATGTAGCCGAAAAAGTATTGCTAAGAAATGTCCAGTTATTCTGCAAGGTCTTTGACCCTTCTTCGTTAAGTTCTATAATTGCAACTTCAAGATATGCTTGAGGTTGTTTTTTATCCGTTTCTGTTATAAAATCTTTTATCATCTCAATTTGTTCATCAGAACCGCCGATAATATTTATTGTTCCGAGCTGTGAATAATAAGCGATTGATAAATTCTGCAAACCGAATGAAGACATAGATGCACTTAACTGACCATCAAGTGTACAAGCAACAGTACCGGCATTTAAAGATATACTACCGCCACCGCCGCCACCTGAAGACGCACTGGCTGAACTATCAGATGCAGCACCGGTCATAACACCGCCTGCAACAATTTTTGAAAAGCCGCTGTCCCCTTTAACCGGAGCGGAAGAAGCCGGAGCAGATCCACCGCCGCCACCTGAACCTGCAGCTCCCGATGCAGCCGGCAATAACATATTACATATCATATCTGCCATTTCTGCAGGAGTTGTATGATTTACTTTAAATGTTGTAGTTTTAGGTTTTTTGTCAAATTTGTCTACTACTTTTTGGGCAATAGCAACATCATTAGCAGATCCGAAAACTATTAATTCATTAGTTACAGGATTAGTTGTAACTATATCAGTATCAGAAAGTCCTGGTTTGCGGAGTGCATAAATATTTTTATTTAAAAAATCAGCCACTGCAGCAGCACTTATATATTTTACAGGAATTAAAGTCATATCCTGTTTTGCGAAATTAAAACCGCTTGTTCCTGCTTTGGCAACAATAATTGTTTTGTCCTGAACAACATAGTTCAAATCATTAATTTCCATTACCATATCAAAAGCTGTTTGCAAAGGCACGTCAACAAGATCAAGAGTAACACTGCCTGAAACCGAATTATGAAAAACAATATTCATACCTGCTTTATCCGCAAACATTCTTAAAACCTGCTTCACATCAGAATCTCTTAAACTTATACTAATTGAAGGATTTTCTTTTATAAAACTTACATCACCCCTTAACTTAAGAGAGTTATCATTCTGCTCATCTCTCAAAGCCGGTCTTGCGGTATCTGTTTCAGTATCGTATTCAACGATATCTGCATTTTCCATTGAAAAAGCCATTAACATACTATTTGTAAAAACAAAAGATGCTAACATAAGGCTTGCGATAATTTTTTTTGAAATTTTATTTTTCATATCTGCTCCTGCTTATTATATCCTTATTAATGCTTATTAGCCGAATTACTACTGCTGCCAAATTTGTCCTGCAAATTTGATACGGTATTATAATTAATTCCTTCGCCGGTAAACAGTTCGCCTACACTTGCTTTATAAACATTAGCGCCGAACTGTACAGTAACAGTATTTTTTTCTATTGAAAGAATTTTATACCCATTTACTATATCTCCAGATCTTACGAGATAATCCGAACCGCCAATATTTAATATAGCAGACGGATTAAACTTATCATACATTATACCTGAAATCTTTGTTGTCATAACCTGTGTTGCAGTTGCATCAACAGATAAAGCCTCCGGCGGTGGTGTTAAATCTGATACAAACTTTGGTTTTGGTTTTACGACAACTTTTTCAGAATCAGGGAGAAAAGGATCTGAACGTCCCATATCTTCTATAGACATACTAATTAGTGAATTTTTCCCTTCATCTTTATTCTTTTCCTGAGTCAAAGTATCTACAGTATCATCAGGTGCTATAGCTGCATTGTCAGCTTTACCATCGACATTTACAGATTCTGCCGGAGCCTGTATTGGTGTATCAGGTACGTTTGAATTGTCACTGTTACCCTTGGTACATCCTGTTGTATTTAACATTACAATAGTTAAAAACAAAACTACAAACCCGGCACCTATTTTTTTATTCAGACTCCAAAAACGATCCTTATCATCTTCTTCATAAAATCTGTCTATAAAATTTTTACTCACTTGCCACCTATTTCTCTATCTTATTTCTTTATTACATTATAGTGAAATATTATTATAAACGTATCAGTTATTTAATGTATTTAATTAAAAAACTACACGATAATAACCAATTATATTATAACATATTTTTATAAAGATTGCAAAATTGTCAAAAGTATTAAGAGCAATTAAATAAGAATTTTAGCGAAAAGTCAAATAAATAAGGGATAATGAGTATATAATCTATATTTACAATTATTGAAAATTATTAGTAACCGTATGTATATATTCCAATATTTGATCAAAATAATAAAGATCTGAATTTCCGTTCAGAACAAAATCTGCGCATTCACGACAAGGAATTACATATTTTCGTCCTGCTTCCTGCAAATAATCCCATTGTTTCAGAGCATTTTTTTCATTTTGGTTGCGTTCAGCAATCGCTCTTTTTATAAATCTTTCACGTCTTATTTGATTTTCAGTTTCAATATAAATTTTAACATCAAAAACATCTCTGACAGATTCATACATAGTAGCAATACCTTCAACCACTACAACCTTATCTGGATTTATTGGCATTGCTTTTGGCACAGAAACACCGGTTCCGTTCGGAATATATCTTGGTGCCAGAATACTAATACCTTCTGCAAGGAATTCCAAATCTTTCCTCAATAAATCCAGCTGAAAACTTTCAGGAGCGTCAATATCATAACCATTATCGGTTAAATTATCGAAACTGCCATATTTTTTTATTAATGCAGATATATCGTTAAAATAATTATCAGTACTTAAAACCGAAACAGGAAGAGAAAGTTGTTCAATCGTATTTTTTATTTCTTTGCAAATAGTTGATTTACCTGATGCTGACTCACCTGTAATACCGATAAGAAAGCGTTTGGTAGGGTTATTAATCAGTCGTTTAGTGAATCTGGGAATAAATGTAGGGTTCACTTCTTTAAATATCGGAATTTCACATCGCTTATCATAGGCAAGAATTTGTTTAAACTTCGTCTGAAGGTAAAAAGCGAGAAGTTCGCGTCCCGTTCGACAGTTGAAGTCCGGCTTCAAAATCTTGTCATCGGAATTTAGTTCTTTATCAATCAATAATTGCATTATATCATCCATATAATCTTATTATGAATGTAATAATACATGAGAAAAAAATTTTTTGCTAGTGAAATATGAACAAATTTTACATAAAAAATGTTATTGGAATATTTCCCTCTCCCTGGAGTGGGATAAAGGGATAGGTTTTTGTTTAAACTGGAACTATGCGTCCTCACACCTCTCACTTAGATTTCTTTCTTTTTGCGTCTCTCAAAAAGAAAGAAATCTAAGCAAAGAAAGAAAAACGCGCTGACCGTTTAACCTGCACTAAATTCAACCTGAGCGGATGAACTCGCTATATATTTGTCATGCTGAACTCGTTTCAGCATCTATTTACCGTTCAAACAGCATCCGATTTGCTCCTGTTTCATTAAGTGCAGATTATTGAAATGTTACGTGCTCATTAGCCCACTGTAAAGACTTATTCTCTTATACACCTGTTTACTTATTCACTTCCAATAGCATTTTTTACGTAAAATAATTATTTGTTATTTTTTTTTCTTGTATTATAATAAACTTATAAAAAAGGAGAGAGGAAATGGATACATTAACTAAAAATGAAGGCTTAATAACAAAAATTATCGGTCCAGTTATTGACGTTGAATTCCAGCAGGGAGAACTTCCAGAAATTTATACAGCATTACACATTAATAAAGATGACGGTAGTTATGTTGTTGCAGAAGTTCAACAGATGCTAGGTGGAAACAAAGTTAGAACAGTTGCTATGTCTTCCACCGACGGTCTTAAAAGAGGCATGAAAGTTGTTAACACTAACGAACCTATTAAAATTCCCGTAGGGAAAGCAATCTTGGGAAGAATTTTGAACGTAACAGGCGATCCTGTTGATAAAATGGGATCGATTGAAACAGATACATATCTGCCTATCCACAGAGAATCTCCAAAATTAACAGATCAAAATACAAATATTGAAATTCTTGAAACAGGTATTAAAGCAATCGACCTCTTGCAGCCGTATCAGAAAGGCGGTAAAATCGGTCTATTCGGTGGTGCCGGTGTCGGTAAAACCGTTCTTATCATGGAATTAATCCATAATATTGCAATGGAGCATTCCGGTGTTTCAGTTTTCGGCGGTGTAGGCGAAAGAACCCGTGAAGGGAACGACCTCTGGAATGAAATGAAAGAATCCGGCGTTATTGATAAAGTTGCTCTTATTTACGGACAGATGAACGAACCGCCAGGAGCCAGAATGAGAGTAGGGCTTTCTGCTTTGACTGCAGCTGAATATTTCAGAGATTTTTCAAAACAGGATGTACTTTTATTCGTTGATAATATTTTCAGATTTACTCAGGCAGGGTCTGAAGTTTCTGCGCTTCTTGGCCGTATGCCGTCAGCTGTAGGTTATCAGCCTACACTGGCAAATGAAATGGGAGAACTACAGGAAAGAATTACATCTACAAAAGACGGTTCTATCACTTCTGTGCAGGCAATTTATGTACCTGCAGATGACCTGACAGACCCGGCGCCGGCAACAACATTCTCTCACCTTGATGCATCAACTGTTTTATCAAGACAAATTGCATCATTAGGTATTTATCCGGCTGTTGATCCTCTTGAATCTTCTTCAAGAGTTCTAGATCCAAATATTATCGGAGAAGAACATTACAATACAACAAGAAAAGTTCTCGAAATTCTACAAAAATATAAAGAACTTCAAGATATTATCGCAATTCTGGGTATGGACGAATTGTCTGAAGAAGATAAAGAAACAGTTAACAGAGCAAGAAAAATTCAAAGATTCCTGTCTCAGCCGTTCTTTGTTGCAGAACAGTTCTCAGGTATCCCAGGCAAATACGTAAAACTTGAAGATACAATTAAAGGCTTTAAAGAAATTATTGAAGGCAAACACGATGACTTGCCTGAACAGGCTTTCTATATGGTAGGAACTATTGAAGAAGCAGTTGAAAAAGCAAAAACATTAAAATAGAAGGCAAGACAGTCACGGGCAGGCTTGACCTCTTGCCTTCCTGACATCCTGCCCTCTGAAAGGGTATTTATGCATTTAAAAATAATAACACATGAAAGAGTTGTGTTTGACGAAGATGTTGATGAAATTTACACAAAAACAACAGACGGTGAAATGGGTATCTTGAAAAACCACGTGCCTGTCATGGCAGCTCTTGATATTGGTGTAACAAAAGCCGTAAAAAATAATGAGCCAAAATATTTTACGACAATGGGCGGAGTGTTTCAGTTTAAAGACGATGAAGCCTTAATCTTAACCACTACAGCAGAATGCGGAGATGAAATTGATGTGGCACGTGCAAAAGAATCACTAAAACGTGCACAGGCACGTCTGGCAGAAGCTGATGCAGAACTTGATGCCAAACGAGCAGAAGCCGCTATTGCAAGAGCTATGGCAAGGTTAAAAGCAACTCTTAGCAATTAAAAAGGACGGATCTTAGATCCGTCTTTTTTTAATTAAAACCTGAATGGATAATCTTCAGGAACTTTCCAGTTGTTTATCTGTAAAAGTCTTGTGCATAACGGATGACCGTTGGTAGTATTTTCTTTATAACAGCCGCCCCAGCCATTATACTTCAATTGTTCTATATCTGACCATTTAGGATCATTTTGCCCATAAACTTCAAAATACTTCCTATTAGAACTATAGCTGCTAAAACCAAATAAAAAAGCATCTTTACCGTCCACATAAGAGTCATTATAAAAAGTTTTCGGATTAGTAAATAATTTTATATGCACATACCCTCCGGAAAAAGAGCCAAAAAGAGCAATACTTCCATCAGCCATTTTTACTGCAATACCTCCGTCTACTAATTCATCATCACTTAAAACTTTACGATCAATAATTTCCACAGAATTTAGATATGGCTTCCAGTATTTGTTAAACCAATTAAGCATATATTCATTTCCGCCGCTATTATCTGACTGAAAATCCCAAGTTTCAACATCACCATTCTCATTAATTGACATAATTTGCGCTTGAGACATAACTGAATAAAATTTCTTAACTTTCGTCATAGTAACATCGGCACGATGTTTAGAAATAAGTATAGGGATTGTTAAAGCCGCTACAATCCCGATAATTCCGAGAGTGATTAGAACCTCAGCCAAAGTAAATGCAACACGACGAATGTTGTTAGAGTTATCTACGTGCGTAGCACCTTCAGCGAGAGTTGCAGAATGACTAAAATATTGAGAAGGAGCCCCTAACCCCCCCCCCCGGCATAAACTAAATATGTGTTTCATATAATTATCCTTTTTGCTAAACCTGTCCTTATTTATTATAAAAGATTTTTGTAAAATTTTCAACTGAAATTACAATAAAAAATTAATGCTTGTTATATAATTAATTTATGGAAAAGACATTATATCAGATATTCAAAACGTTTTTCAAAGTCGGGACTTTACTACTTGGCGGCGGATATGTAATCTTGCCGCTTTTGCAGTCAGAGCTCGTTGATAAAAAGAACTGGATAGATGATGACGAATTATGCGAATATTACGCTCTTGGGCAAAGTGTTCCCGGTGTTATTGCCGCAAACACTGCAATATTTGTAGGATATAAATTAAAAAAAACTGCCGGCGCTATTGCTGCATTAATTGGAATTACCATGCCTGCTTTTATTTCCATAATAATTGTCGCAAGAATTTTGGAAGAAATTATCAGATTAAAATTTATTCAAAGCATTTTCTGGGGTGTGGGAATAGGAGTGTTAATACTGATATTTCTGGCAGTAAAGGAAATGTGGAAGAAAAGCATAGTTGATAAATTTACATGCTGGGTATTTTTTATAACGTTTATTTTATCAGCAGGCTTCAAAGCACCTCCGGCAGCTTTGATAATTCTTGCAATATTTTTAGGTCTGTGGCTGCAGTATCAGAAAAAAATTGAATATGGAGATAAACAATGATTATATATTTGAAATTGTTTCTTGAATTTTTCCATATAGGCTTATTTTCATTTGGCGGCGGATATGCAACACTGCCATTTCTGTATCACATTGCCGATGTTCAAAAATGGTATACAACAAAACAGTTATCCGACATGATTGCGATATCGTCAATTACACCAGGGCCTATCGGAGTGAATGTAGCAACTTTTGCTGGATTTACAACAGCTGGAATAACAGGAGCATTTATTGCTACTATGGCGGTCATCTTACCGTCATTTATTATTGTTATAATTATTTCAAAACTTTTAGAACAGTTCAAGCATAATAAATATATACGCTCGGTAATATATACATTAAAGCCTGCTGGATGCGGACTTTTGGCGGCAGTAGGGGTTGATATGTTTATTAACTGTATAAACCTTTTAGGAATGTTACTACTTGTTACCTTGTTTATCATGAGTATGACTGAAAAACGTGATCCTCTAGTTTATCTCGGGGTTTCTGCAATTGTCGGACTGATTGCCGGCTTCTTTAATCTCACGGGCTGAATAACTATTGACAAAACAAAAAAAATCGTAAATAATAAATTTATAAGAAAAATTTAGGAGGATGAAAAATGTTGTATAGAGAAGCTTTGAACTGCCCCCCCCCCGACAGGATGTTGATGTAACAAAGGTTTTTAGGTTTAATGTCATCCCGAGCTTGTTTCGGGATCGCGTTATTCAAAAATTAGAAGGCTGGCAATTAAAGCCTACGGAGGGCAAGAAGTCTTTTATTCAGAGGTTCGGAGTCAGGACGTCTGGCTGTTTAAGGCGGGCAGAGACCGCAAATAAGTTACTTTCGTGCGAAGCACCGATAACAGCTTGCCCTCCGGGCTTCTTGACTTCCGGTAGCCATTATAGTCTGACATCTGGCCCTCTGGACTTCCGCTCTTCTGATAACCAGCACCTCATCCTAGCCCTCTCTCGCAAGGGGAGAGGGAAATGCGCTTCACCATTCACGCTTCATTCTTCACTAAAGAAACACACCGCATCTACATTAGCAGAGGGTGCTACGCACGTAGACACAACTGACAATGTCCGTCGAGTCGCGTTTACTCTGGCGGAGGTTTTAATCACACTTGGAATTATTGGAGTTGTTGCGGCTATGACTATGCCTGTGTTAATCGCTAATCATAAAAAAACAGTTGCAGAAACAAGACTTGCGAAATTTTACAGCACTATGAATCAGGCTGTACAAAGAGCTGAAGTCGATTATGGCGATAAGACACAGTGGGATAAGTATGAAATACTTTATGAACAGGATGAGGACGGAAACAGCAAACCAATTACAAATGTTGAATACTTCAATAAATATTTTGCCCCATATATTGTTGCAACAAAAATTGAAGATAATGAAGTCGGCAAGACAATTGTATATTTTCCCGACGGAAGTGTTGCTTCATTTGGAGGTTACTCTATTCAATTCTGGCCGGAAGGTAAAGACTTCAAAGGGTATTCCCGAAACGAAGATACAGGAAAATTTCAAAATGACATGGAAAATTCAGGAAGAAAATATTTTACATTTTTCTTTGCTCCGACTAACAATACCGAAAGCAATAAATATCATTATAACAAAGGTGTCGAACCTTATATGTATAATTGGGACGGTACGGAAGACAAATTAAAAAATGATAATGCTATCGGTTGTAAACAGGAAGTCACTAATGAAAGAGCATATTGTACAGCATTAATACAGATGAACGGCTGGAAAATTCCTAAAGATTATCCGCTCAGATTTTAATTAATTCTGTACTGTAAAGCCTGCATAAGATGTGTCTGCTTGATATCTTCAGCACCTTCAATATCCGCGATTGTTCTTGCAAGTTTGAGAATTCTGTCGTAACGTCTGCCGGAAAGCTGATATTTTACAGCGGCTGTTTTTAATAATTCGGCGCTCTGCTTATCTATCGTACAATATTTTTTTATAAGTCTGGAAGTCAATTCAGAGTTAGTTAAAATCCCGTCGTTTTTATAGCGTTCTGCCTGAATTTTTCTTGCTTTAACAACTCTTTTCCTGATATCTTCGGAAGTTTCGGCAGACGGCTGCGTATTCAAAAGCTCATCAGCGGTAAGTCTGGGAACTTCCACCTGCAGATCAATTCTGTCAAGCAAAGGACCTGACAATCTTGCTTTATATCTGCTTATTTGAAATTCAGAACACGTACACTGTTTTTCTTTATCACCGAGATAACCGCACGGACATGGATTCATAGCACCGAGAAGCATAAATTTTGCAGGATACCTGATAGAATGTTTGGCACGCGAAATAACAATTTCTCCGTCTTCAAGAGGCTGACGCAAAACCTCCAGTACATTTCTCGGAAATTCAACCATTTCATCAAGAAATAAAACACCCCTGTGAGCAAGCGTAATTTCACCGGGCTTCGGATTAGATCCCCCGCCGATTATACCGTTTGCGGAAGCTGTATGATGAACGGCTCTAAAAGGACGTTTTGTCATCAAAGGTTCATCAGGAGATAAAAGCCCGCAGATACTGTATATTTTTGTAAGTTCAAGTGCTTCCGAAAGCTCAAGAGGCGGTAAAATTGATGCAAAACATTTTGCCATAAGAGTTTTACCAGAGCCAGGCGAACCTGTCATTAACATATTATGACCGCCTGCCGCGGCGATTTCCAGGGCGCGCTTGGCTTTTTGCTGTCCTTTTACATCTTTAAAGTCATAAATGTATTCCTGCTTTGCACTATCTGTCAAATATTTATTTATATCAACCACAGTGGGCTTTATCTGAATATCCGAAAAATGATTAACAACATCCCCGAGACACCCTGCGCCAAAAATATTAACACCGCCTGCAAGCGCAGCTTCCACAGCGTTAACCTCGGGAACGAATATATTTTTTACACCCTCTTCCTTTAATCCGAGAATTAAAGGCAAAACACCCGTTACTCCGCGCAGAGTTCCGTCAAGAGAAAGTTCTCCGACAAATGCATAATCTTTTATCTTATCTTCTTCAAGAACTCCTTCTTCTACAAGAAGACCAATTGCAATAGGCAGATCAAAGTTTGAACCCTCTTTTTTCAAATCAGCAGGAGCAAGATTTATAACAACTTTTTTTGCCGGAAAAGTAAATCCAGAGTTTTTTATAGCCGAACGCACCCTGTCGCGCGCCTCATTTATCGCCGTATCAGGCAAACCAACAATAGCAAAACCCGGAAGCCCGTTTAAAACATCAGTTTCCACAGAAACTTTATATGCATTAAGCCCTATTACTGTCGCGGTTGTAACTTTATTTACCATAAACTAATATTACTACAAAATTTATTTATGTAAAAATTTATTTCCCCTCCCTTGAATGGAGTGGATTATGGGGTGGGTGACAGAATCCAGCTGATTAAGAATAAACAAAATGGTGGGAACGCTTGCGCTTTTCTCATCCTACGAAATAAAATGTCACCCTGAACTTGTTTCAGGGTCTAACTGCTGTGAGATGCTGAAACGAGTTCAGCATGACATTTTTCCCAATTATTAGTGTAAACTTGTATATAATTTCCAGAATAACCCAAAATTTTTTTGTTATATAATTTACTTATGAATATTTTAGCTATAAATTTCGGCGGAATAGGAGATGAAATATTTTTTCTCCCCGCGCTTATATCTCTAAAAAAAGAATTTCCCGAAGCAAAAATTACTCTTGCGCTGGAGCCCAGGAGCAAAAGCGTAAAGGATTTAACTGATATTATAGATGATTTATTTCTTATTGATGTCAAAGGGAAAAATAAATACCAAGAGCTTTTAAAACTTGTGTATCTTGCGCGCAAAGGACATTTTGATATGGTGTTCTCGTCAGGCGGAAACAAATTTATCAGTATCCTTTTGACACTAACAGGAATAAAAAAGAGATACGGTTATGATACAGGCAAATTGAGCAAAATTCTTTTAACAAAAGCTGCACCTTTAAATAAAAACCAGTATGCCTGCGCAATGTATCATGACCTTATAACACCTGTTACAAACTACAAAACTTATCTGCCAGAAATTAATGTCGAAAGACAGGAAAAAATTCCTAATTCTGTTCTAATCCACCCCGGAGTGAGCAAAATGAGCTTGCAAAAGGGAATGGTAAAAACAGTTACGGCGGATGTTTGGGCACAGACTGTTGATTTGCTTCTTGAAAAAGGAAAACATGTTATCTTAGCCGGAGGCCCCGATGACAAGGAAGT
>CALVCJ010000048.1 GCA_944326015.1 Candidatus Gastranaerophilales bacterium | reverse complement strand
GGACAGGAGGTCAAGCTGGAAGTTCTTACAACTTTCAAAGTTAACACACTTTTTGTCCACAGATGTAAAGTTATAAACGGCGATGATTTAGTAGGTGCTGAAGTCCATGCAAAAATTGATGTTGAAAGACGTGAAAACATAAGACTTCATCATACATCAGCGCATTTATTGCAGGCTGCATTGATTAAAGTTCTAGGCGATGAAGTTCATCAGGCCGGTTCTCAGGTAGAAGAAAACAGAATGCGTTTTGACTTTACCTTCTCGCGTGCTATGACGCCTGAAGAAATCTTTAAAGTTGAAGAAATAATGAACAACTGGGTATCAAAGGGCTATGATGTTGTAACGGATGTTATGGATATTGAAAAGGCAAAATTGACGGGAGCAACAGCACTTTTCGGAGAAAAATACGATGATATCGTAAGGGTAGTTTCAATTACTGACGGCAAAACTTGCATCTCTAAAGAATTCTGTGCCGGAACACATGCAAGAAATATCCGCGACCTGAGACTTGTTAAAATAGTTACGGAGGGTGCAATTGCAGCAGGCACAAGACGTATTGAACTCTGTGTCGGACGTTCGGCTTTTGACTTTATGAATGCCAAAGTTAAAGAAATTGACAAACTTTCTTTAATGTTTAAAGTTCATTATGATGGTGTTGTTGATCGTGTAGAAAAGCTCCTTGATGAAAACAAAGAACTTCAAAAAGAATTGACACAAGCAAAAGAAGAAAGTGCAAGAGCAAAATTTGCGACTTTCTTATCAAAAGCTCAAAATATTGAAGGCGGAAAACTCTTTATTTCTAAAGTTGAAAGTTTTGACGGTAATGCTTTAAAAGCCGGTCTTGAATATATGTCTCAAAAACTCGGCGAAAGCATAATAGTTCTTGCATCGGAAAGAACTGTTGCCGTAAAAGTTTCAGACTGTTTTGTAAAAAAAGGTGTTAATGCCGGAAAAATCGTAGGCGAAATTGCAAGAGCAACAGGTGCAAATGGCGGCGGCAGACCGAATTTTGCACAGGGCGGTGTAAAAGATGCCTCAAAACTCGATGAAATTCTTGTAAAAATTGAAGATGAATTGAAGTCAGTAAAAGTTTAATTGTTGTAATAATTTCTGTAAGTTAGGGCCTGGTAGACACTAAATATGAGTAAAAGCGTCATGCTGAACGTCGGATTTATTTCCGTGTTTCAGCTTCTCGTAGTAGTTAGACACTGTCCGCATTATGACATTTTACATGAAATCAAAGATTTCTGAAAAGGAGGCAAATTAATCCAGTATGCAGTTATATTCGTCACCCTGAACTCGTTTCAGGGTCTATTCAGAGGTTAGATCCCGAAACAAGTTCGGGATGACGAAACCTATGCAGAATTTATTTCATGGCTGATAATTTAGATGTTGTTTAGTGTAAACTTGTATATAAGCTACAAAATAAATTATTTGATATTATGGTATAATTTTAGTAAGCTGAATTGCTTCGCTAAAAGCTTTGCAACAACTGAGAAAATGAGTATTCAGCCATGTTTTATACTCATAATGACAAAAAATTAAGGGAGATTACTATGACGATACTAAAAATCGAACGATTACCACACAATAAATTTTTACCGGAATATAAGACGGAAGGCGCAGCAGGCATGGATTTATGTGCCGCAATTTCTGAACCTGTTACTCTAAAACCGCTTGAGAGAGCGCTGGTGCCTACTGGTTTGAAAATTGAACTCGAACACGGATACGAAGCACAGATAAGACCGCGTTCAGGGTTATCCATCAAACACGGAATTACGCTGATTAACTGTGTCGGCACGATTGATGAAGATTACAGGGGTGAAGTTTGTGTTCCTGTTGTAAATCTTTCAAATGAAACTTATACAATTCAGCCTGATGAAAGAATTGCACAGATAATTATCGCACGTGTTGAGCAGGCGGAAATTAAAGTTGCAGTTGAACTTTCTGCAACTTCTCGCGGAGAAGGCGGGTTTGGTTCCACAGGGAAATGATATATTTTAAATATTTATTACCTTTAATATTTGTTCTTGCTGTTGAATTGCTTGTAAAGTTTAATGGCAAGACAGTATGTTTATGGAAACTTTTAACAGGTCATGAGTGTTTTGGCTGTGGAATTACAAGAGCGTTTCATGCATTGCTTCATTTGCAATTTAAAGAAGCCTTAGCCCTAAATCCTTTAATTATATTTGTAGCCTCTTTATTATTCTATTTATGGCTAAAACTCATACTAAAAACTGATTACAAAGGGTAATTCGAATGTTATATTTAAACTGTATTACTTAATATAGAAAGGAATTTATATGTCAAATGAAGGAACAGGATTAATAGGAAATAAATCTTATACGCATCATTAATTCTTTGTTTTTTCTTAGGTGGTTTTGGTATTCACAGGTTCTATACAGGTTACTTAGGATTAGGTATTTTGCAGTTGATAACGGCAGGAGGATGCGGGATATGGACATTGATAGATTTTATCAGTCTGTGTTTTGGGAAATTTAAAGATGCAGACGGAAATGAGCTTGCAGATTATAATCCTATGCTGGGTAGAACGTTATTCTGGGTATGGATTGCTTTGATTTCTATAAGTGTAGTTTTCAATATTGCGGCTACATCTTCTATCTTTGGTGGAATTCACTAGATTTATAATAAATAAAAAAGACCTCCAAATAATGGAAGATCTTTTTTATATCGAGGAAAAGGAGGAATAGTAAAAATTATTATTGTTTGCCTTTAAAGACCGAAATATCTGATAAATCTTTAAGAGCAAAATTTGTATTTATATCAAATATTGCATTTGGATTTTGATTATCCTTATTTGTTATTTGTTTCCAGTAATCAGGATCAAGCTTTGGCTGTCCTCTTGGTATATCACTATTGAATTCAACCATATATAATTTCCCTTTGTATATTTCTCTTAACGTCAAATCAGAAAAAAACTTTAAATTTTCTTTTGATAATATTAAGAAATTGTTACATGCGTTTAATTGTTAATAACATTTCATTAGGAATAAAATAGTCTTTTATTCCATAATTTGCATTTATAAACAAAAATTCAAGCGTATCACCTTTATCAATCCCGATGTCAACAAAAGGGATACTCACATCAACAACTTTATCAAATACTACCGTAATATTTTTCGACGAATTAATCACCCATAAATTGTTAGGAATAGCTTTAACAAGTCTTATCAAATTAATTTCATTGTCATATATTGAAATCTGAATTTCGCAGTTAAATTTTTCCTTTGATATGGGTAATATACTTTCAGTTTTCTGTATAATTCTGATAGGAGAAAGTTGTTGCTTCTTATTTTGGTTTCTCATATACACGTACATTTGATTAATACGTTTTGAATTTGCAATAATTTGTTTGTTGTATTCATTTATATAAAATCTTAAATAGAGATTGTCTTTGTCATATCCAAAACATATTTTGTCAAAAAATTTATCTTCATCAAGCACCGGTCCATCAGGAATTTTTATACATCCAGCATTCAACCATACTTCATCATCGTGTTCTTTCCCATCAAGAACCGGCGTAAACTCCCCTTTAGGATATCTTGAAGGTTTAGAAATTGCAGATATAAGCGGAGTATCAAGATAATCAGGCGGTTTAAGTCCCAGATAAATATAAATATTTTTCAAATGCTCTCTGAAAATATAGTCAAAAATATTGTCACGACCAGAATCATTTGGTTCGCCGTACCACCAGAACCAGTCGCTGCCTTCACAGATAAAAAGTTCACGTCTTGCAGCTTCAATATTCGGATGGAGCGGATTTTGTTTTACAAAGGCGCAGAAATCATCCCTTACCTGTTTTAAATATGTCCAGGCGAGATCCTTTAATGGCTCATCAATCCATAGTTTGAAGTTTCTGTTAATCCAGGAACCTGAGCTTATTTTATTTAAAGTCTTTGGACAGTCTTTTTTGAGATAATCACTTATCAATACAGTTTCAAGAGTTGGATCATTTTCTATTAGAGAATATATTGAAGAAAGAAAAGTTAAACCGTCCTCACTATAATTTTCCCAGCAATTTTCACCGTCCATTGCGATTGTTAGAAGATGGTTTTCATCGGGTGAAGATAACAGTTTGCTTTGTGCAGCTTTGATTCTGTCATATAAATCGTTTGCAGCACCTTCAGCAGAATGGTTAGGGTATTCAAAACCGATAAGATTCGGGATAACAGAGTCTCTAAATATTATTTCTACACCTTTATAATCGTATGATTTTAACAGGTGATAAGGATCTTCCAGATACCCCCTGAAATCCCGTAAAAATTCAAATTTAATTGAATTTGATAAAATACCCTCATCAGATATTGTCCATTTTACTCCAAGCTCTTTCAGCATTTCCAATACTTTAGAATTTATGCAATGCTCGGAAGGCCAGATACCTTGCGGACGTTTTCCGAATAATTCTTTGATGCGGTCAAGTGCCATTTCTGTCTGCATTTTTGCATCCAATTCCATTTTCAAATTTAATGGTAGATCACTCTGTGAGCTTTTTTTTATACTTTTTATATCAAGCAAAATTGGTAATATAGGGTGATAGTAAGGGCTTGTTGTAACTTCTATTTTTCCTTTTTCTATAAATTGCCTGTATGTAGGTATAATTTTTCTTATTATATCTCTTTGAATTTCTATAATTTTAATTCTGTCGTCAAGTGTATAATTTTTTCCTTTTTTTATGAGTTTTTTTAAATCGGCATACTTATTTTTGTAAATAGGATCAAACCATACGAGATTGAACAACGCCATTAAATCTGAATATTCCTGCAAAGAAAATATAGAAATATCATTTTCTCCGCTCAATTGATATTTTTGGTAGAGTCTGTTGTACTCGTCGTTAGGCAGAATCATTGAATGGTAATTTGCATCAAAAAAATTATTGATAATAAATTCTTTATCATCATTTGTTAAATCGCTAACATCGGTCACTGTAATCCTTGAGTGGATATCATGCATTTCATTTTCGCCGTAATCAATAAGTGCATCCAAAAGTACAGGCACAAGATTAAAATTTAACTTTATATTTTTAAATTTATCAAGAATTAAGACCATATCAAGGTAATCTTTAACAGCGTGAAGCCTTACCCAGGGCATTAAAAAATCTCCTTCAGGAGAAAGCTGATAGACAGGCTGATGCATATGCCAGTAGAATGCTATGGATAACTTTTTGGTTTGGCTCATCATAAACTTCACCGTAAACTATTCTTGAAATTATTATAGCATTCATATACAAAAAAAGAAATATTTATAGTTTAATTTAAGGAAGATTTTTGAAATAATTAGGATCACTTAATGCCTTGTAAGTACATCCAGCTCCATTCATATTACTGTTTGATGTAAATGAGCAAGATACATCATTTTTATCATAATACGATGTTCCTTCTGCTCCCATAGGCAAAAATTTTCCGTTTTTGTCTATTTCAAACATAAATAAATCTTGTCCAAGTCTGTTAGGAGCTTTGCTCAAGCCATTTACATCAACTGAAATATAGAACTTAGAAACGGGAAGCTCTGCTGTCGCTGTACTTATGCTGTATTCAATCATTAGAAAAGAGCCGTCATTCAAAACGTACTGACCATCATCAAATTCATGCAGATATAAGGTATTTCCGTTAAGTGTCGTATATATTGTTGAGTTGTCATCTGCACCCCATCCGTTATTAAGAACACATTCTCCATTTATATATCCGCGTCCGCAATCTCTTAGAACTTTAAAATATTTTAATATAAATATATCACGCAGTTCTTCCCAATTTGCAGCATCACCTGGCAGTAAAACAGTACCTGTGTCTGCTTGATATAAATTAAGAGCTTGAGCGATTACTGATGCATTTTTCTTTAAACCTGTTTCAAGCTCTTTAGCTCTTTTGTTCGCTATTAATACTGGCATAGTCATGGCAGCTACAACACCTATAATACCTAAAGTAATAAGTACCTCTGCAAGTGTGAAACCTGAATACGGTAATCTCTTTTCATACATAAACATTATCCTCTCTTCAATGTAAAACATTTATTTATTCTATTTATATATATATTATAACATTTATCCTATTTAAATATAGTTAAAATCTATTAAAATTTACATTAATTTAATAAAAGGACATATTATGAATAATGCAAAGAAGAAAATTGGGAATAATTTAAAGAAAATCAGGCTTGAAAAGGGGTTAAAACAAAGTGAGCTGGCTGAACTTGTGGGCGTTGAAGATAAGACTATAAGCAGAATTGAGGTAGGCGGGAATTATCCATCAATGGATTTGCTTGTCAGATTGTCTGAAGCATTGAATTGTGATCTTGTAGATTTTGTCAATTTTTCAGATAAAATTATTGACAGTATAAACGAACTTTCAAAAGATGATTTAAAAGTTATCGAAAAATTTATTTCTTTATTAAAGTCAAAAATGTAATATATAAACGAAACAAATAGAAATGTGGCTGTAAACACTTGATTTTGTGTAATTTATAGTATTATATTACAACTTTACTAGTGCACTGTGCCTATTTGTTGTAGCATTTTCTTTTCTGTAAGAGAAAAAGATGTCATTATTACAAACTGTGCAATATGGGCATACATCAATATTTTCATGTTTTACACCGACATCAGTTAGCTGGCGTTTATTTATCCCTTTCAAATCAACATAAATATTTCCCTGACGGATTTCAAAAAGTTTAGAAAAATCTTGAACCGTTTTGGAAAGCGCTCTATATACATCTTCTCCGACATTATAACAGCAGAACGATATTGCAGGGCCTATGGCACATTTTAGATTTTCTGGTTTTGAATAAAATTCTTCCTTCATTTTTTGAACGACTTTTGAAACAATATTGCCAGCTGTTCCGCGCCAGCCTGCATGCGACACCGCAGCGATATTGTTTTCAAAGTCATAAATAATTACAGGCGTACAGTCAGCGAAATTCAAATAAACTGCCTGAACATTATTTGTTAAAATTAACCCGTCAGTATCAGGATAAGAAGTAACTCCGATTTTTGCAACATCAACATTCGATGTATGAGTCTGCGAAGGATGAATTAAATCTTTTTCATCAATCTCTAAATATTTACAGATATCTTTCTTATTATTCTCAACAATTAGCTCGAATTCAGGTTCTTTGGTTTTTATAACGCTTTCCCGAGTTGTAAAAAAATGATTTAAGCCGTTCAACAAAGAGCTTTTTAATATCTTTTTCCCGTTAATTTCTTCAAAATAAAACATAATTATATTTATAACATAAAAGATTAATTGAATAAAATAAAAAAATATGCTAAAATTTTTTTCGGAAAAAAAGGAGAATAAATTTATGAAAGAGCTTTTAAAAAAATGTATGGTTGAGTTTATAGGAACATTTTTCCTTGTTTATACTATAGGCTGTTCGTTATTTCCAAATGGACGAGACAGTTTTCCGCCACTGGCAATAGGATTTATATTAATGGTAATGGTTTATGCAGGCGGTCACATCTCTGGGGGACACTACAACCCTGCGGTATCACTGGCTGCGGCAATAAGAGGTGCTATCAGCTGGAAAGATTTAATTCCTTACATTATTGCACAGTGTATTGGAGGAACATTAGCAGCGTTATTAGCTTCATATATAGTTGCAATCCCACCCTATATTGCCGAAACTTCATACTCTGTAATACCTATGATTATATGTGAATTTTTATTTACTTTTGCACTATGCTATACGGTTATGCATACAGCTACATCAGATGATACAAAGGGAAATTCTTATTTTGGACTTGCAATAGGTTCAGTGGTTCTCGTCGGCTTGCTTGCAACAACAGGTACATGTTATGGAGCATTTAATCCGGCTGTAGCACTAGGAATTTTCACAATGGGAACATCACACGCAAAACTGATTCTAATAACACTTATAACAAACTTTGTTGCAGGAGCAGCTGCTGCAGGCGTTTACAAAATAACTTCAAATGATTAAATACTTTACTATTGAAAACTAAAAATAATAAAATCAAAATTAATTTTATTATAAGCTCTAGCCTTCTAGAGCTTTTTTAATTAACCTCAATATCATTACGACCTCCTCTCTCGCCCTATTGTCGCTTTATAGTTCGTGTGCGCTTTGGAGGTTCTGGCGTTCCCTATAAATATTATAGTTGCAACCCATCCAAACCTTCCCTATAGAGGAAAGGCTTATTTTCCCTCCCTGATTAGGGATGGGATAGGGGTGGGTATTTATTATAACTGTAATCCTTCATTCTCATCCATAAAACACTGGCAGGTGGGACTTAATGTTCCATCGCAGCATTTTGCCCGCCCGCCGGAACAGCCGCAAACTCCGCCATGACTGGAGCAGCACCCTCTAGCCGCAAGAGTACAATTATAAGGTTGATTAGAATTAAAAATTTCAAAAACCTGTACTCCTAAACAAAAAAATGCAATTAATGCGAAACCAAATAAAAACTTTTTCATATAAATTACTCCTTTGTGCTATTATATTAACATGAAAAAGATTTTAGGGATTATTTTAGGTTTAGTTTTATTTCAGAATATTTGTTTTGCTGACACAGGTATAAGCTTTGTTTACATAAACGGGTCAAACAACAACGATGAAAAAATGCAGAACTGGTATATCGAAGGGGTGCAAAAACTTCATCCCGTCATAAAAGAAAAATTTGAAAAAAGCAAAGAAATAAAAGAAGCATTTTTAGACAAACCTCAATACAAAATAAATGAAGCTCCCGTTATTTTTTTCTGGGGGGACAAAAGCAGAAACGATCTGGAATTTGTTCAGCAGCAGCTTGATTTATCAAAAGCTTTCAGCCCCACGCTTGCATATAAAGTCCGTTCAATGTTGACAGCCTACCTTCACGATGCTATATGGGTGCAAAAACAGCATAACATGCTCCCTATACTTGATGAATTAAACGAAACTGTTATAAAAGAAGCTCAAAAAGGAAACAAAGTCATATTATACGGGTATTCAGCCGGAACTTTCATAACTTATGAATATATGTTTAACAAACTTCCGTATCTGAATCCGGAAGATTTGTTTAACGAACTGGAAGTAAGCGATAATGTGAAAAAATTTGCACTTGAACATCCGCTTGAAAATACCTGTATTTCTGCACTTTCAAAAGCGCAAATTGGAACTGTCTCGCAAAACGGCCATCTTCTTTTAAAAAAAATTGATGACAATTCGCTTGAAGAAAGTTATTTAAAATTACAGGAGGCAACAAAAACTTCCTGCGCTCCTCCTGATACATTTCTCGGGGTTGTAAATTTTGCAAGCCCGCTGGTACTTTTCTACTCTGATCTCGCTGATCCAGAGTATGAACTTAACGATTATAATAAACAAATGCTCAAATACATAATTGAAAACGGAAATTTCTTTATAACAGTGAATTTCCGCGAAGATCCGCTCGGTTTTCCAAGTTCGAGAAATCTAACAATAGATGAGATGCAAAAACTTGCAAATATAGAAATAACCAATCCTAAAGGTTTTGTCTACGACAATTCAAGCGTATGGTCAAAACGTTCGGTTTTATTTGCGCATACATCGTACTGGAGCGCCAGAAAAACATTCGCAAAAGCCGTTGTAAAAGCATTCACAAACGGTTATAAACTTCAGTATGACAAAGAATTTCAGCAAAAAGTTCTTGAAAATAATAAAAGGAAAATTAAATTTGAGATGCTTTAGCGGATAATCAGAGGGCAAGAGGACAGGAAGGCAGGCCATTTACAACAGGAAGGAGTAAACATGATTGATATAAAAGACGGCGTACAGTTTGATCCGGGATTTATTCAGCACATATCGGCATTTGAGCCGAATATTGAATATGTCTACGACACTTTAAGCACATGCAGAAATTTTAATCAGAAAAAGATGCAGTTTAAAATGTTTTACCCGAAAATTCAATCACTTTTAAAAAATTATCTCGGGTTTTATCTCGGTTGTATTTTATGGGCAGTTTATATTAAAAATCTCGACGATGAAAAGCCAATTTTAAACAATCTGTGTTTTGGCGGCGAATATTCAGAGAATGATACGCTCGAAGAAGTTGATTTCATTAAAAAATATATTGAACAATTGAAAAAAGACGTAAAATATTATACGGGTCAAAATTTTTCAATAGATACACAAAGCCAGAACATTCTTCACGCATATAGAAATTTTTTGAAAGAGAATAAAGGATTTGTTGAAACTAAAACAACAAAAGATATAAAACTTCCTGAAGGTTTTAAAACTCCGTCGGATAAAGATTTGAAAGAAATTCTTGAAGGTATAGAAAAAGTTATAGAAAACGGAAAGTTATACGAACTTTTTCCGCTTGCTGAAAAGGTGCTTTAAAATGGATTTGAAAACAAAATTATACCAGATGTTTATTCTCGGAACAGATGGCGGCGGGTATGAAAAAGCTCTTGCAAACGGTTTGGGCGGAATTATTTTTTTCACAAAAGATATCAAGTCGTCAGATGAGTTTCGCAAACTTATTTCAGATATAAAATCAAAAGCCTTAATTCCTCCTTTTCTCTCAATAGATCAGGAGGGCGGAAGAGTTGAGCGCACAGAAAATATTCATAACGGCAAAAAATATTTGTCTGCAAAATTTGCATTTGAAAGAGGAGAAGATTTTCTGCGGGCACAAACCCGAGAGATTGCACAAGAACTAACAAGTTACGGACTTAACTTGAATTTTGCACCCTGCATAGATGTAAACACTAATCCGAGTAATCCGATAATCGGCGAACGCGCATTTTCAAACAATCCCGATGATGTTATTAAGGGCGAAAAAATTGTTTCACAAACATACCGCGAAAACGGGATTATTCCATGTGTAAAACATTTCCCCGGACACGGAGATGCAAATGCTGACAGTCATCTGACGCTGCCAGAGATTGATTTACCGCTTGATAAAATGGAACAAACTCATATAAAACCCTTTGCCGCCTGCGCAAAAACAATAGAAATGATAATGGTCGCGCATCTTCACTGCACATGCTTTGAGCGAGAAGCAATTCCGACATCTTTAAGCAAAAACGCAATTTCTTATCTGAGAAATAAATTAGGCTTTAACGGAGTAATAATCTCAGACGACATGATAATGAAGGGTGCTACGGGGATTGAACCTGTACAGGTCTGTGAAAAAGGTATACGGGCAGGCTTGAATATGTTTATTTACAGAAATTCTGCACCCGAAACAATTGAAATAATAGAATCAATTGCACAAAAAGCTTTGCAAGATGAAGAATTAAGACAAAATATCGAATATTCTTATGAAAAAATAACAAACTTGAAACGGATGTTTGTAGATAAATAGGTCAAACTATATCATGCTGAACACTGAAGCGGCGTCTGTATTTCAGCAACATATTAATTTGACCTCATACTTAATGTTCTGCACATCTACAAACAAGCTCGGGTGCCATAGAATTTTACCGAATTAAAATGTAATTGCACATTACAAGTTTTTCATATATTATTATAATTATGATTAAGGAGAGAAGTATGAGAACATCAAATGTAGAATTGGAAAACGAGTTATTTAAAAGCGTATACGATAAAACTCCCGATTATATAAAAAATCTGAATTTAATAGATTTCTCAAATGAAGGAGCATTTACATTCACATTGAAAAAAGAACATCTTATGCCTTATAATGCAAAGAAAAACCCAGAAGGATTAAACCTTAACGAATGGTTTGCCAATTATGCAAAAGAAGCAAAAGTTTCAACAGCGGGTATAAGAGGACCGCAAAATATTCTATACCCTCAGGACACAAGATTTCCGATTAACCTTGTCGGAATAGTACTTGCGACACTTGCAAAGGCTCTTGTTGCAACTGAAAAGTATAAAGAAAAACAAATAGTAAAAGTTGCAGGCAGAGAAGTAAGATATAATTCAGATCTTTTTCTTGATGCAATTGCAAGAATTCAGGCGGCAAACGGGATTAGAACCCTTGTTCCGGAGGGAAGAAAAACAATTCCTATCTGGCTTGCATCTTTTCTGGCTTTTAAACTTGATTTATTAGGCGGTGAATATATTACATCAAGCCATGGTATTTCAGTTAAGAATGCAACAAAAGATCTGAATTGTCAGGGAAGCCAGTACCTGCCGGAAGAATCAATGGAATTTGTGAATAAAATTCAGGAAATTTTTGATGAAACCAATAAAAAAGGGACTTATAAAATCAAAATTTCGGCAAAAAATAATCCGCTTATTGACGAAAAAGTTCTCGGCAGTATTGATGACGGAGTTGACTTGTACGTAGAATACCTCAAATCAGGTGTTGCACAAAAAATTAATCTTGATTTAATCAAAAAAATTAAAGACAAAATTGTTATTGAAAATGTCGGAGGCTCAGCTTACAGAACATTAAGCAGAGTTTTGAAAAAGCTTGACATTTCAGATAAATTTGAATGGTTTAACATTGAAGAAGATCCGTTTTTCCACTCAATAGGCAAATACGATCGCACCCCGAAAGGTGAAAAAGCTTTCTACGATTACTCGGTAGATGCAACAGTAACTGCCAAAAGACATGATGGCGAAAAATTCTTCCCTGTCATAGAAACTCTGCATTATGAAAAGAAATTAACAGACATGCCTGTCGGAACCACTGTTTTAATAACGGATCCTGATCATGACAGACTAACCATTGCGCAGACTGAATATGCCTGCACAATCCCTGAACTTGAAAAAGCCGGAATTGATTACATAAGATTGAATGAAGATTTGATTTTAACGATTTTTACCGCGAATCAGGCATTTTTAATGCTTATGGATTTTTGGGCAAAACAATTAAAAGCTCAAGGGCTGTGGGACAAACATCCGAGATTTATGATAAAAACAACCGCCTCAGCAATTTCCTGGGATGAATGGGCAAAAAATCAGGGCGTAAAAGTTGTTAATGTTCCTGTCGGCTTTAAAGAAATTGCAAATATTATGAAAAAAGTTGAATTAAAACTTAAAAAAGCAAGAACAGGCGAAGTTGTAATTGATGACGTATTCGGAAATGCAATTAATCTCGGAATCAATCCACGTCTTCTGTTTGCAGGCGAAGAATCCGGCGGAATGATTATGGGAACAGAAGAACTTATTACTTCAAATTCCGGAAGATTTGCTATTGCAATGAGAGAAAAGAGCGCAACAGAAGCAATTATTGTAGCATCAGCTCTTATTTCAAAACTTCAAAGCAAACAACAATCATTGTCTGAATATCTTGTTGAAATATTTGATGAAAACAATATTGTAGGGCGTTTTGATACACGTGTTGATATAGCTTATTACAACGAGTCAGAACCCGATATTAACAAACTTAAAGCCGATAAGACTGCCGGAGAAGCCAAAAGAACAAAAAATGATTTGTTCTATCTTTCCATGGCAATGGCTGTAAAAGAAGGTAAAATGACACTTGAAGATGTTAAAGATGTTCTGAATGATTCTTTCAAAAGTCTTATATTTGATAATCTGAAATCAATTAAATTTGTCGGAGACGGCACATACCTTGAATTTACAGACAAATACATTGAAATAAGACCGTCAGGTACAGACGCTAAGACAAAAGCTTATGGAGGCGGTTCTGATAAAGCGATAATTGAAACTTACGCAAACAATCTGGGGAATTATTCAGGTGAAAGAACAGAATACCACAAAAAATTCATTGATGATAAGTTCTATAATGAAACAAAAGACAAAGCAATGGATTACTACCTGAAATTTGTGGATAAAGACGCGAATAACGAACCATTTGAAATTCCCGAATACAAATTCTAACAAAAACGGCTTTTTAAAAGCCGTTTTTGTTATCACATAAAATATTTTTTCTTTACTCGACTCTTAAACGCTGCTTTTGCAGCATCAATTGCATCAATTTCAGAAAAATAGACACCGCACTGTTCTATCTGTTCGGTAATTTTATACTGTTTAAGCTGTTCTAAAACATTTTCATTATTAATTACCATTAATATTTTTATATGCTGGGATTTTAAACGCAGAATAATATCCTCAAGAGCAAAAACAGCCGAAATATCCAGTAAATCATCGCTGTCGTAAACAAGAATTAAGTAACGCGTTCCGAGAAATTCATCAAACTGGGATATCAACTGGGTTGCCGAGCCGAAGAAAAACGCACCGCTTATGTGGACAACCCTTATTTTATGCCTGTAATCCTTTTCAAGAACCTTCTCAAGCTTCATAATTTCTTTGTCATAAACTTCTTTATTAACAAGTTTTGCTTTATCTGCAGCGCGTTTTGCATAAAGAAGAGCTGCAAGAGTAATCCCTGCACCGACAGCAACTATCAGATTATAAAATACGGTAAGCAGAAATACCAGAACAAGAACATACAAATCGTCTTTAGGCGCAAGATTTATTACCTTTAAAAATTTTGTATCAATAATATCATAGCCTATTTTTATCAAAATACCTGCAAGAACAGCAAGCGGAATTTCAGCTACAAACCCTGAAAATTTATAAATCAAAAGAACAAGAACTAAAGCCGTTACAATCGCTGAAATCCTTGTAGATGCACCAGTTTTAATTGCGGCAACGGTTCTCATGGTCGCCGCAGAGCCAGGTAAAGTTCCGGTTAAAGCGCAACAGATATTTCCTAAACCTTGAGCAGACAGAAGTCTTTTGGGCGGAAGCTGAACTTTTGTTATAGAAGTACACACAAGCCCTGTCAAAAGACTTTCCGCAGAAAGAATTACTGCAAGCATTACAGCATAATGCAAATAAGTAATCAAATCATGCAAAGTTGTATGAGGCAGATTTATTGCCGGCATTGTAACAGAAATTTGAGAAATTTTTGATACATTTAACCCCATCTTTATTGAAATTATCGTACATATGATTAATGCAAGAATTTGTGCCGGTACATATTTATTCCATCTTTTAGGGAAGCCGAACACAATAAGAAGAGTAAAAGCACCTATTGCAAAAGCTTCTATATTTAAAGAAGAAATTGATTTAAAAATAGTTTCAAGGCTCTCTATCGTATTGGAACAAGGTTCTAGACCTAAAAGCGGATTTAACTGCATAATTATAATAATTACGCCAACACCGTTCATGAATCCCGAAATTACAGGATACGGTACATATTTAACAACTTCAGGAAGTTTCGTCAAAGACAGGATAATCTGCAAAATTCCTGCTAGAAACACAATAAAAATAACAGAGCTTAAATCTTTGTTCAAAGCATGCATTATTGATGCTATGACAATGGCCACAGGTCCTGTAACACCTGATATCATCGGAATTTTTGTACCGAAAACTCCTGCGATAAGAGTTAAAATTATTGCGCCCCATATCCCTGCGCTTGCACCAAAACCTGTTGCAACACCAAATGCCAGAGCCTGAGGCAGAGTTATTATTGATGCGTTCAAACCGCCCAAAATATCACCGGCAAAAATTTGCAGTTTGTTTTTTAAATCCATGCAATTATTATATATAATCTTTATGCTATAATCAACCTATGAAGTTGAGAGAAATTTATTCAACAGACAAAACAGTAATTTCTTTTGAAGTTTTCCCGCCTAAATC
>CALVCJ010000047.1 GCA_944326015.1 Candidatus Gastranaerophilales bacterium | reverse complement strand
TCCCCTATACTTATATAAAGTATTTTGCTGTTTTAGAATTGCCTAATTTTCAATATTCAGTGAAAAAAATCTTAACACTTCAACCCTAAAACACTTCTCATATTGTAATACTCTTGAGTTGACTGTTTCATAACTGATATTAATTCGCTGTATAATGTTTTTGTACTGTAGCTAAAAGGTTCCATATACGAGAGCTTATCGACAAATTATATAGATTTAATTAGATATATCTAGAGGTTGTTAAATAATAACAATGAATAACAAATGTATTAAATTCATGCAAATGTATGCTTTTTGGAGTTGGCTTGTTGTTTTAGTGTCATTTATTTTAAGTTTTGCTTATGGAATAGTTGACGAAAGTTGGGGAACGGTAGGTTGGAGTGTACCATTGTTAGTTACGCTAATTTCAATATATGTTTTTGCAATACCACTAGCATATTATTTATTCGTTATATGTAAAAAAAATAGGGTATTAACATTATATTTTTTTGAGAAAGAATATAAAATTTACGAAAATAAATTTATATGTTTATTAGGAAAAATACTACTTGGTTTAATGCTGATTACTTATGTGTTATCATTCTACCCTATTTTAATAACGTTAGTTGCATATTTGATTCTACTCATAATTAATAATATTTTGAATAAAGAAAATACATAGCGAGTTAGTTAGACACTGTCTAACCCCCAAATAATTCTCATATTATAGTATTCTTGAGCGGATTGTTTCATTAGTAAAATCAGTTCAACGCAAAGGTTATTCATGCAACTTGTTTGTGATATATTATTATTTAAGGGTTCTAGAGTCTGGAGTTTCTAGACATTAAAAAAGGGATAACATATGTTTATCCTTTTTTTTTAATATGCTTGAATGGTGAGGGCTTTAATCCGTCTTTGGCGGGTTCAGCGGATTTTACGTAAGAGTGGAGTCGAGCAAAGCGAGCGAACTCGAGTAAGTGAGGGCAAAATTTGCGGCAACGTAGTGAAGCAAATTACTTGCCCGAGAAACAGTAAAATCCAAGACAAGTCCCGCCGTCGACACCATATAAAAAGACTCCTTATGGAGTCTTTTTTATTATTTGCATTTATCAGCTTACAAATTATTGTCAATAAAAATCGGTATGGGCGGACTGCCAACCCGCCATCGTATGGTCAAGCCAAACGTCGTTCGAGGCAGATTCTACGACCTCATACCGATAAAACAATAGTCTGATTATGAGGACTCGGACTATCCCTCTGTCGCCAGTTGGCTCGGTGCCGAGATTTACCGTATCAGACTATCAATTACATTTTAACCCATTTTTACAGCATTTTCAACTATTCACAGGATATTTTATATGTTACAATCTTATTATGATTAAATCTTTCAAATGTAAAGAAACTGAGAAGATGTGGAACGAAGAGTTTTCGAAGAAACTTCCTCAAGATATTCAAAAACGTGCACTACAGAAACGTTTTCTATAGGAATACTGCGAGAACAAGGCTTAATTAATACGTTTAAAGAAAATGATATTTTTGACGATGAAATAATAACACAAAAGTCTAGTGATACTATTGATTGTTTTGAACTTACATTAGTTAATTTAGACTTTTTACCTTCGTATAGAGGACAGTATCAAAGTTTGTTGTTTGATAATAAATTTCAAATAGAATGTTATAGAGAATTTAATATATTAACTCTTAATACAACAATGTCATCTTATAGAATAAAAATACCAAAAGGAGTTTGCGGTATAAAATAAACCTAATGCCTGTCTCATATTAATCAGTATTTAATCATTTGTAAAGGAATTATCTGTTAGGCTGGTATGCACGTAAGATACAAGCTATTGATTATCCTCAATATGTTTTTGATTCATATACAATATTGCTTCTACAGGCGAAATCTTATGATCAACTATTAACATCTCGAGAAGGACTTTTTCGTCGGTCCATTCAGCAGGAAGACGGTGACCCCCATTTTTAAACTCTTCTAATAATAGCTGATTTTTCCTATTCAGAGAGTCTAGATTGTTAAAACGTTCGGTTCTGTAACTTTTATAAGATTGCTCATCTGATCTTCGGAAATATTCATTAATAGCTACATTTACGTCAGCTTTTTCAGCTCTTTCATCTTTTGCAGTTTTTTCTATTTTGAGCTGTTGTGCTTTGTAGTCCACTTTAGAGAGGCAGTTCTTTGGCTCAGAACTATTTGAGCCGCTAATTCTGTAGTCACCCATAATAATATCCTTTCCTATTAATTTACGTAATACTATATAATATATATAAGTAAATATTTATAAAATTATTGCTAGCATTCTATTTGCTCTACTCTACTCTACTCTATGTAGCATAATGATTGGATTTTAATACTTTTTAATCCTTCTTTATATTTTGTTACATTATTCGATTTCTTTATTATATATGTTGTAAAAGTAGTATGTTTATGATTGTAATTTTAATAATTATACTATTTATAATCTTATTTGTTTTCATGTATAAAAGTATAAAAATTTTTTTTAGACTTGCAATATTACTTAAAATTTGATATAATATATAATATATAATATGAGTGATTATAATAGTTTAATTAAAATAATTGATAAAGAAGTAATTAATAAAAATGAATTAAATAGAATTACGTACGATGAACTAGTCGCTTCAATGCGTGAAACTGCTCCTGATGTAAAAAAACATAAGCACTGTTTCAGATACGAGGTCAAATTGACTAATGGTGAAATATATTTTGTATTTGTTAAAAAACCATGGTATATGATACTACGTGGTGAGTAATTAGACATTACCTGTAGAGCTGTTTTTATCGTCTTCAAGCTGTTTAATATCTATATTATCGTTATCATCTGTATATGTATTTATAACAGGTATGTCAATTTCTACATTAACTTCTGCATCAACCATTTCAATATCACCCTTTAAAAATTCTTTGGTTTTACCGTCTTCCATTTTTACGGCGACTTTACCGCTTAAAAATTGCAGGTAACAAACTTTACCCAAGCCTTCAGGTGTCATAACGGAAGAACCTACAGGCGGCATTCCTTTTGCTGCATCTATATAGTTTGAATATTCATAAGTCAGACAGCATAACAACCGTCCGCAGGTACCTGAAATTTTCCCTGGAGCAATAGGCATCCCTTGATCCTTAGCCAATTTTACATTAATTGTCGCAAATTTTCTCAAAAAACTGCAGCAACAAAAAGGTTTTCCGCAGACTCCTGCGCCTTCAACGATTGATGTTTCATCTCTTACTCCGATGTGGCGTAAGTCTATTCTTACACGTGTAAAAACATGTGTTAAATCTTTTAATAATCCTCTAAAATCTACTCTTTCAGGGGCAGTATAATAAAATGTAATTTTTCTTCTATCAAAAGTAATTCTGCATTGCACAAGATTCATGCATAATTTGTGCTGCTTAACAAGCGCCTGGCATTTTAAAAATGACTGTATTTCTTCTTGTTTTATATCTTCAAGTGTATTTAAATCTCTTTGAGAGAGAGGTCTTATAACGGTTAATGTTTGTGGTTTATTTACCGACTTTTTCCAACATTCCAATATTTTGGAATTTACAGCAAATGCTTTTAAGGCTTCTTCACCTTTTTCCGTTCTTACAAGAACCATCTGCCCGTCTTGAATTTGGATTGTATCGGGAACCTCCAGCGGGTAAAATGTGTTTTTCAAATATTTTACGGCATATTTCATTATACGTATCTTTCTTCTTCTTTCAATTTTCTATTCATTAATTTTTCCAGAAGTGCCTGAGGGGTAATGTCTGTATAAACAGCTTCATATATAGCATTTGACACAGGAACTTCAATGTTTAATTTTTTTGCAAGTTCGCAAATTGCTTTTGAAGTTTTGACACCTTCTGCGACAGAGCCGAGTTCTTTCAAGATATCATCAATTTTCTTGCCTTTAGCAAGCATAGAACCGACGGTATAGTTTCTTGACATCGGACTTGAGCAAGTTGCGATTAGATCTCCAATTCCAGATAACCCGTAAAGAGTTGACGGGTTTGCTCCGAGGTTTATGCTGACTCTGACAATTTCTGCCATTCCACGGGTTAAAAGTGTTCCTGCACAGTTGTCGCCAAGTCCCATTGTATGTGCAAACCCAGAGGCTATGGCAATTACATTTTTCAATGAACCGCCAAGTTCTACTCCTATAACATCTGTGTTTGTATAAAGTCTGAATTTGTTCGGAACATTCAGGGCTTTTTGAACATATTCCGCTGTTTTTATATCTTCACATGCAACGGTTGCAGCTGTCGGCAGTCCTGCTAATACTTCTTTAGCAAGTGTCGGACCTGAAAGTATAGCAAGTTTTTGATCGGGCAGAACATCTTTTATAACTTCGGACATTCTCATTAATGACGGCAGCTCAATACCTTTTGATGCATTAACTAAAATTTGTTCTGATTTTATACCGGCATCTTTCAGATGTTCGCACACATCACGCGTACCCGATGTTGCAACAACCGAAAGAATTATGTCAGCCTCTGAAATTGCAGCGGCAAGATTTGATGTAACTTCTACTTTTTGGTCAAGCTGCACTTCAAGTGGTTTTGAACAGTGTTTATTCAGTTTCAAATCTTCCGATAAATCTTGTTCTCTGCCCCAGACAGTTATTTTCTCAAAGTTATTTGTTAACAGCCAACAAAGAGTTAGTCCCCAGCATCCGGCTCCCAATATTGTTAATTTCATATTTTCTCCTTATACTGCCTGCCCTATATTTAATAATTTTCGAAGTACACCACTATGTTTTCTCAGTTCTTCTCTTGCTTTCTCAACATCTATTTTCATCATTATTGAAACAATTGACGTTTTGATTTCCCAGCCTGATTTGAGGAGAGCAGCAAGTGCTTCGCTGTGTGTTACATTTGCTATCTGGGCAACAATTCTGATAGCTCTATCTTTTAATTTTTCATTAACAGGCTGCAGATCAATCATGAAGTTTTCATAAGTTTTTCCGATTTTAATCATTGCACCGGTAGAAAGCATATTCAAAATCATCTTTTGAGCGGTACCCGCCTTAAGTCTTGAAGAACCTGCAATAACTTCAGGTCCTACTTCCGGGCATATTACAAGTCCAGCATCTTCTGCGATTCTTCCTTTTGGATTACAGGTAATCCCGATTGTTTTACAGTTAACTTCTTCAGCTCTTTTTAAGACTCCAAGAAGGTATTTAGGGTTTCCGCTGGCAGAAATTACAACGGCAACATCTTTGTCGGTAAGAATTTTTGCATCTTCATAACCAAAATCGGCATTGTCTTCCGCGCCTTCTATGGAGTGTCTGATAGCCTTGTCTCCGCCGCAGATAAAACCCTGAACCATATCATGAGAAACACTGAAAGTCGGAGGACATTCTGACGCGTCTAAAATCCCTAATCTGCCTGATGTTCCTGCTCCAAAATAGATTAACCGTCCGCCTTTTAAAAACTGTTTTGCGATTAAATCAATTGCTGAGGCAATATTTTCACTTTCTTCTTCAACTGCAAGTGCAACAAGCTTATCTTCCTCGTTCATCTTTTTAACAATTTCAATAGTCGGGAGAATGTCAATATTTTTGGTATTCTCGTTTCTGTATTCCGTAATAATGTCGCTCATACTTTACCCCTTTATAAATAATATAAACACTAAACCAATTTAAAAAGATTAGCCATTTCAATAGCTGATTTAGCGGCATCTGCCCCTTTGTTACCTGCCTTTGTACCTGCTCTTTCAATAGCCTGTTCTATATTATCTGTTGTTAAAACTCCGAATATAACAGGAACACCTGTTTGAAGGCTTACCTGCGCAATTCCTTTAGAAACTTCAGCACTCACATAATCAAAATGTGCCGTAGCTCCTCTAATTACCGCACCTAGTGTAATAATTGCATTATACTTTCCTGTTTGTGCGAATTTTTGTGCCGTAATCGGAATTTCAAAAGCACCCGGAACTTTTACAATATCAATATTGTCATCCGTAACACCGTGACGTTTGAGTTCATCAAGCGCTCCTGATAATAGTTTAGAACCGATAAAATCATTAAATCTTGATAATATTATACAAAACTTTTCATTTCCTGCGACTAACTGACCTTCATAAGTTTTCATTTTCTACTCCTTTGAGCTTATTATACGACATACAGTCCATTTTTACAACTGTACGTAACGATTATTTTACCATATAATAGCAAAAAAATTTTTTTTATGCATTTTAAATTTTAGGATTTAAAAATGTTAGTCAATGGTATATCAGAAAAGAAAACAGAAACTCTCCGATTTAAAGGTTTTGCCTTAAATACTTGTGCGGCTGTTGAGTCGAATATTCTGTTAAATAAAGGAATAACGGATATAGGCGGATTTGTAATCCCTCAGGCAATAATGTCCAACAATAAAGATGAAGCTCTTGAGCGGGTATTTAAATCAGGACTTTATTTCCTTTTTACATTTGTGTCGCCTTTTTTAGCGCTCCCATTGATGAATAAACATTTTTTGAAATCAAATAATATAGTAAAAAATTTTTCAGGATATCAACTAAGAATTTTAGAAGTTTCAAAGAAATATTTAACAAAAGATGGTGAATATTTTAAAGAAGGTGTTAGAAAAACTGCTAAAAGATTATTTAATGTGAGCATAAATTTGACAAAACCATAAATAATTTTAAAAATTCAGAAGAATTAAGAAAAACTTTAATAGATGTTCATACCAAAATTCATGCTACAGATTTTCTGGTTACAAATTTGATGGTTGCAAGCATTCCTTGGCTTGGAAATGCATTTACTAAATACAGGACAAAACGTTCAGGATATTCAGGAACTTATAAATTGGCGGATGAGGAATTTACTAAAAAATCAGCAAAAAAACATGACAAATCTAAAAATTTAAGACAAGCTGCTACACTCGCTCTTGCGGTACTGCCTGCATTAACATTACCTCCTTTAATTAAAAAAGGTATGCTTAATAATAATTCTCAAAATAGAATTTTAAAATGGTTTAATAAAAATGCTGATAAGTTTGATTATAAAGATGCAATATATATGAGTCGCCTTACAGGACTTGCAATGTGGGTTACAAGTGATTACTTTCCATATCAGCTTGCAAGCAGGGATAAATATGAGTATAGGGATTGTCTTATAAGGGGAACATGTATAGGACTTGTTTTCTGGGGAGGAGATTTATTTCTGAAAAAAGCTCTGTCGAAATTTTCTGATAAAATTTTTAAAACAAAACTCACAAATTCTCAAACTAAAGAACCTTACAGGCTGTCAGATTTAAAACGTAAACTTAATGGGCTTGAAAAACTTGATGACGCGACTCTAAAAAGAACACGTAAAGCAGGTGTGGCACTTTATATTTTGAATTTATTTATGGTATCGGCAACGTTAGGTTTTGGTCTGCCTTTTATTCTTAATAAACTGCTTAGAAAAAGCGTTAATAAAGATAAAAACAACTTAAAGGCTTCAACGGACTTTTATTTTATCAATAATTCAGAAGTATTCAAAGATTTTTATACAAAGAAGGGCGCAAAAATCTTATAAAAAATATATATTGAGGCAATTACAAGAAGTCCGCCGCTGATTTTTAAAAGCCAGTCGGAAAATCTATAAAATCCTTTCCAGTTTTTCAAATGGGAGGTCAAAAATCCGGCAAGAATAAGAATTAAGCCCTGCCCAAGAGAGAATAAGAAAAGCATTAATATTGCCTGTGCAATGCTTGCAGAAAGTGATGCAAATGCCATAATTCCTGCTAAGATAGGTGTAGAACATGGAGTTCCTGCAAGTGCAAACACTCCTCCGAGAATTATTGGGTATAGAAAAGTGTTCGTTCCATCATTTTTAGGCATTTCTTTGATTATAACGGGAAGTTCAAAATCAAGAACTCCTATAAGTTTTAAACCCATAACCATAATAATTCCGGCTAAAAATATTCCGAAATATCCCCCTGCAAACGAGATAAAAACTTTTCCGGTCAAGGCACAAATAATACCTATGATTGAAAATATAATTGCAGTTCCAAATACAAAAAACAGCATCTGAACAAATGTTTTGAGCGGTTTTGCATCTGAATACCCGCCGATATAACCTATTATAATAGGAAGCATAGCTAAAGAGCATGGTGAAATAGAGGCAACAAGCCCTCCTAAAAATGATAAGCCAAATAATATAGGTAAACTTCCTTGTTGAGTAAAAAGATTGATGTAATTTTCCATAGTTATTCAAGTCCCTGCAGACATTTTTCCATTTCTTCTTCTGATACTGCACCTTCGATTCTTTTAACCTGTGTTCCTTTGGAATTTAAAAGAATTATTGTGGGCACCAGAGTGACATTATATTTTTTTATCTGGTCTTCGTTAAAGGAATTTTTATTCTGTACATGAATTTCAGTTAAAACTATTTTGTTTCCAAATTTCGGGAAAATTTCTTTAAAAATGTTATTCATAGTCTGACATTCAAGACACATATCAGATGTAAATTTGATAACCTGAGGTTTTCCACTGATGGCTGTTTGCGCAGTAGACTGGTTTGATGCTGTGAGAAGCATGTACGCTAATAGCGGTATTACAAATATTGAAGCAATAATAATTACATTTTTTTTCATGAAAAGAACTCCTTTCTGTTTAATTTTAGCATAAAACAAAAAGAAAATTTTAAAAACCTCACTCGGGTAGTTTTGTGTAACTACATAAAGTATGTTATAGCCTCCGGCTGGTGCTATGCGTACGGCGGTCGCTTTTACGGAAAAGCGACGCAAACCGGCGGCACGTTTCACTCTCTAATAATTGTAACGGCTCAGTTTTAAGGTGTGTAAACTCGCTAATGCTCAAACAATACACACCTTTGAAATTCCTTCGCCGACAATTATTGTTCGTTACGCTATCGCCGCATTATTTTATTTTTCATTATTTCAATAATTACTGCTTAACGTAACAACAGCAAAACGAGTGCTGTCTGTGCGGTAAAGTTATAAGATTCTGACACAAGTTCAAAAATGTCATATAGCAAGTTCATTCGTTTCAGGTTGAGTATTAAATATCTTCCGGTATGTAAAGGTCTGCTTTTGACAAAAGCTCCCTTGTGTGTTCGTAACAACAGGATTTATGACAAATCCTCTGGTATTCTCGTACTATATTTAAAATGTCGTCAACAGACATTTTTATAATCCGTCTTTCTCCTTCAATAATTCTAGCCATTATTACCTCCATAGGGATTATATCGGATTATTTTCGGAAAACTTTTGACAAATCATATAACCTGTTTAGAAAACCTTTTTGGAATATTAATCAAGATGTGATGCTACAATATAAAGAAAACGGATATTTTTTTCATCCAGTAAATTTATTTTATTATGCAGTTTTTGTTTCAAATTTTCAGTGCTGTCATAGTAATCATTTTCAAAAAGAGCCTGAATAGAGACATTAAGTGCTGCCGCAATTTTTTCAAGGTTTTCCAGTGTTGGGAAAGATTGTCCCATCTCAATTCTAACTAGCTGGCGCGGACTGATATCTGCCATTTCAGATAACTTTTCCTGTGCAATCTTTTTAGATTTTCTTAAATATCTTATTTTTGCGCCTAATGTTTCTTTTGCACTCATATACCCTCCATATAAAGTCTAATTTATTAATTGGGATTTTATAATGTCTTGCTTGACATTTTTTCGTAGATTGATGTAATATAATGTCATATAATGTGTAAATTTAGTCATATTTTTGTAAATTAATGACATTTAAGACATAGGAGAATAGTAATGAGTAAAAAATGGAGAGAAGATGCTATTTTACATCCTTCGTGGTATAAAGATTTTAATTTTAACCATAGAGAAGGTGCAACAGCCCGCTTTGTCAATATTCGTCAAAGTGCATTTACACTTGCCGAAGTCTTAATCACCCTTGGTGTAATCGGTGTCGTAGCAGCTTTGACAATGCCGTCTGTAATAAATACCGTTCAAAAAATGGTTTTAAGAAATCAGTTTAAAAGAAGCTATTCTTTAATTACTAATGCAATAAATAAAACAAGCTATGATTTGGGCTATACTCCTGCCTGTTATGGTTGGCTAAAAAGCAAAAATAGTCCGACTTGTGTGGAATATAATGATGCCGGTACTTGTACAAAGTATACAACACCTGATGGTTCTTCACTGCCGGATGATGCCTGGGGGACTATTTCTGGATGCACAGAATTTTATAACCAGTTTATAAAAGAGTTTAATGTCATCAAAACTTGCAATAGTAATGCTTATCCTGATTGTATCCCTGATTACAAAGGAATTGATGAAATAAGACAAGCTGATTATGATATTGATCCAAGTGACCCGAATTATATTCCTAATTATGGACAGCTGGCTACATCTAACGGTGGGTGTCATTATTTAAGAAGGAACACTATTAATTCTCAAAAATCTTTTGTAACAAATGATGGAATGATTATTTTTGCATACAATACATCTTATTCATTTGCAGTTGATGTCAATGGTAAAAAAGGTCCGAATAAGTGGGGATATGATTTATATTCTTTAAGAATGGATGTAGCTGCAGAAGGAGGATCGCCAATTATAAAAAGAGGTGAATGTAGTATAGTTGAAGAAGGTGGAACATCTACCACGGCATTATTACAAAATATGTCTAAATGAAAAATAGTTGTAAAAAGCCCCGGAAATTCCGGGGCTTTTTATTTATTCGTCTTCATTGCCTAACTGAAAGTCAGGAGCTCCAAACATGCCTTCGATTTCTTCTAAAATAGCAGATGGTTTTCTTGCCTGATTTCTCTGAGCAACTGCACGTTTTCTTTCTTCGCGCTCTTTTTCTTCGTTCGCATTTGAAAGATGATGGAAGCCTGTACCGGCAGGTATTAAACGACCTATGATAACGTTTTCTTTCAAACCTCTCAACAAGTCTTTTTTACCTTCAACTGCTGCTTCTGTAAGGATTCTTGTTGTTTCCTGGAATGAAGCGGCTGAAATGAAGCTTTCAGTATTCAAAGAAGCTTTTGTAATACCCAATAACATGTATTCACAAGTTGCCGGCTGACCGCCTTTTTCTTCAACTTCTTTGTTTTCTTTTTCGAATGTCTGCATTTCAACAAGTTCACCCGGTAACAATGTTGTATCACCGGCATCAACAACTTTAACTTTTTTAGTCATCTGTCGTACGATAATTTCAACGTGCTTATCAGCGATTTCTACACCTTGTGAACGATATACTCTTTGTACTTCATCTACAAGGTATTGCTGTGCTGCTTCCGGTCCGCAGAGTCTTATAACATCGTGCGGGTTCAAAGGTCCGCTTGTCAAAGGCTGGCCTTTTTTGATTTTCTGCTTATTCTGAACTACGATGTTTGCATCAATTGCGTATTTGATTTCGGTTCTGCCATTGTCTGTTACAAGGTATAGTCTTGGCAAATCTTCATCTGTTTCAATTTCTGCAATACCGTCTTCTTCTGCAAGAATAGCACAATCTTTAGGTTTGCGGCCTTCAAGAAGTTCTTCAACCCTTGGAAGACCCTGAACGATATCACCTGTTTTTTGTCTTTCAAATACAAGTGTTGCAATGTTATCACCGCGTAATACCAGCGCACCTGCTTCAACCTGTAACATTGTACCGGGGCTGATTAAGTAAGGTCTACCGTTTCTGATTGTAACTTCGCCTTTGTTAACGGCTGTTACCATACCGGAAACAATTGATTTTTCTCCGCTGTCTGCAATGATTGAATCAAGCCTTACAAAATCACCTTTCTTAACGCTTGCTTTACCTTTGACAGGCAATGTTGTTTCATAAGTTTCGCTTGTCAAAAGAAGTCTTCTTGCATCTTCTTTTTCTGTTTTTATAGAAGCGACACCGTCATTGATTGCTAATACCTGAGTTTTAGCAACAGGAGTTTTTGGATCAATTGTTTGTCCATCTTTTACAAGAAGTTCAGTTTGAAGTGATGACATGGTTTTTGCATTGCCTTCAAATTCACGACGGACAATTAAGTTTTCAAGTACAACAATTCTTAAATTGTCTTTGTTATTAAGTTCTACCATACCTTTCAGATGTGATAGATAGCCTTGCATTTGAAGGACAAGACTTGTTCTTGTAATTGTAGAACCGTCGAGATTTCTTACTCTTGCGCCGTCTTTGTACTGCAATTGTGTTACAGGAACGATGTCTATCAAACTGTCAGAAGTATTGAATTTAATTGAAACATTTTTCTGTTCAACTTCCAAAACCTGTACAGGTCTGATAAGTATTTGTATAGGCTGATTTGATATACTGTCTTCATCAAGAGAAAGTGTACTGTCAAGTTCTTCATCAAGGTCATCAATATCAAGATCGTCCATTGATGAATCCATAATTGTAACGATAGAAGTTTCTTTTGCTTTAATACCGTCAGCAATTACTGTTCCTTTTTTTACAACTTCGCCTTCATCAACTTTCAATTCAGAAACACTTGGAAGTGTATGAATTTCACCGGGGCGGATTGTTATTTCATGGATAACATCGTTGTATTCTTTGAATTCTACAATACCGTCAATATGGCAGTAAACATCTTTTACAACTTCTGTTCCTGCTGTAACGTGAGTTCCGTTTTCAACCATTTTTAAAGAAGAATCTTTGTTAATCTGGTGAATTTCTTCCGGAATAAATACAACAGAACCCGGTTTTGTAATAATCTGGTTTTCGTCAACTTCAACATCAACGTATCTGATCTCGCCGGATGAAGTTACTGCGCATTCATCGTCAATAAGTTCGGCAATAATCATACCGTTTTCAACCGTTGTATCAACAGGAGCTTTTACGATATATTTTTCACCTGTTTTGTTGACAGTCCATATTTGTTCTTTTTTAGTTTGTTCAAATGTTGCATTTTCAGGCATCAATGAAGCAATTACGATAGTCAATTCTTTACCTTGAACAATTTTCTTGATATTTTTGCCTTCAAATTTAACATCTTCAATAACTAAGTCTTCTCCGAAACGGACTTCACCGCCGTGTTCTGATATTGTTAAAGTTTCAGCGAGTTTTTCGCCTTCTTTAATTTTCTGACCGTCTTTTACAAGAACTTTAGAGCCGCCGGGTAGGTTATAAACATCACCGCCGAGTACCCAGATAATACCCTGTTTATTTGTTGTTCTTGAAATGTTGCCCTGTCTGTCTTTCTTCTCATCAGCCACAAAATCTTCATATAATACTTCTCCAGAAAGATCAGAAGAAATATCTTTTGTAGCTTTCTCCGTAAGGCGTGAACCTCCCTGAGCTGCCGGCTCAAATTGAGCTAGTTTAAAGCCTTTTTTTACTTGCATTCCGTTTGTAAAGAAGATTGTAGAGCCTGCCGGAATATGATATTTTTCGGTTCTTTTTTCGCCTTTAATTTCAATATCTGTTTCATAGTTGGAAATGTTAACTACATCACCGTGGCGTGTTCTCAATTCTCTTGTTTTTACATTTGAAACAACTTCACCGTCTTGTTTTGCAATAACTTCTTTTATTGCATCTTTAACGCCGACCGCGCCGCCTGTGTGGAATGTTCTCATCGTAAGCTGTGTACCGGGTTCACCGATTGATTGAGCTGCGATAATACCGATTGCTTCTCCAATATCAACTAGTTTTTGGGTTGTCATTGCCCAGCCGTAGCATTTCTGACAGATACCGTATTCAAGACCGCAAGTTAAACCTGAACGAACTTTTAATTCTTGAAGATTTAAGTGTTTAACTTTTTGAACATCCTCTCTGTTCATGGTAGTTCCGGCTTTTACAAGAACTGTACCATCAGTATCAACGATATCTTCAGCAACTGTTCTTCCAAGCAGTCTGTCAATTAAGGGTACAATAACGTTATCACCGTCAGTGATAGGTTTCATGTTAATTGATTTTGTTGTATGGCAGTCGTCTGCACGGATAATTACATCCTGAGCAACATCTACCAGACGTCTTGTCAAATAACCTGAGTCAGCTGTTTTCAACGCTGTATCTACAAGCCCTTTTCTTGCACCGTATGATGAAATGATGTATTCTGTAACGGATAAGCCTTCTTTAAAGTTTGATTTAATCGGCAAGTCGATGATTTGCCCCTGCGCATCTGCCATCAAACCTCTCATTCCCACAAGCTGAGATACCTGTGATAAATTACCTCTGGCGCCTGAGAATGCCATCATATATACAGGGTTTAATTTATCAAAGTTTTCTACAACCTGAGATGTTAATTTCGCAGTTGTTTCAGACCAGGTGTCGATAACTTTTGTATATCTTTCTACTTCTGTGATTTCACCTTTAAGATACCTGTTAGTTGATTTTTCAATTTCTTTTTCGGCTTCTTGAAGCAATTCTTTCTTTGCTTCCGGAACCTGCAAATCTGCAATAGAAATTGTTGTTCCGGATTTTGTAGCATACTTATAGCCGAGGTTTTTAAGGCTGTTAGCCAATTCTGCGGTTTTAGCCCCGCCAAACTCCAGATACATTTGTGAAAGCAAATTGTTTAATCCTTTTTTATCCATTTGCTTGTTAATGAAATCTACAGTTTTTTTACCATGTGTGTATGTTGTTTCCATTATATTATTTCCTTTTTTTATAACATAGCTTATTAATTTTTAAGGAAGGAAGTTTATTTTATTGAAAATAGCTTGTCTTCCTGACCTCCTGCCTTCTGCTTCTCCGGCTTAAGCCAGAGCATTTCTTACAGCTTCGTTGAAGATAATTCTTCCGGCTGTTGTTTCAATTCTTTCTCCGTGTTCATCTCTTACAACAATTTTGTCGTGAAGTTCGATTACGCCGACTTCAAGAGCTGAAATTGCATCCTGGAAGTTGTAGAAATATCCTTTAGGTTCCATTTCAGGATTTTTAAGGATTGTCAGGTAATACATACCCAATACCATGTCCTGTGTCGGAGTGATAATAGGTTTACCTGTTGCAGGAGCTAAGATGTTGTTAGTTGCTAACATTAACATTCTTGCTTCTGTCTGAGCCTCAATTGATAAAGGTACGTGGACAGCCATCTGGTCACCGTCGAAGTCAGCGTTGAATGCCGTACATACAAGCGGATGTAATTGAATTGCACGGCCTTCTACGAGTTTCGGTTCAAAAGCCTGAATACCTAATCTGTGAAGAGTCGGGGCACGGTTCAATAATACGGGGTGTCCGTCTATTACCTCTTCTAAGATATCCCAGACAACAGCTTCCGAACGTTCAATTTTCTTTTTAGCTGATTTTATGTTTTGTACGTATCCTCTTTCAATCAATTTGTTAACAACAAACGGTTTAAATAATTCGATTGCCATTTCTTTCGGCAGACCGCACTGGTTCAATTTCAATTGGGGACCTACAACGATTACGGAACGACCTGAGTAGTCAACACGTTTACCGAGCAGGTTTTGACGGAAACGTCCCTGTTTACCTTCGATAATGTTAGATAAGGATTTCAATGCTCTGTTGTTAGGTCCTACAACTGTTCTTCCTCGTCTGCCGTTATCAATAAGAGCATCTACAGCTTCTTGTAACATACGTTTTTCGTTACGTACGATGATTTCAGGAGCACCCATTTCCAATAATCTTTGTAAACGGTTGTTTCTGTTGATTACTCGTCTGTATAAGTCGTTTAAGTCAGACGTTGCAAAACGTCCGCCGTCCAATTGAACCATAGGTCTCAAATCCGGAGGAGTAACAGGCAATACATCCATAATCATCCATGTCGGATCTGTTTCTGATGAGATCAATGAATCAAGCAGTCTTAAACGTTTGATAAGTTTACTTTTCTTTTGGACTGAATTAACCGAACCTGCAAGTTCTGTTCTGATTTCTTCTGCAAGTTCTTTTGTATTAATTTCAGATAGAAGTTCTTTTATGGCTTCGGCACCGATTCCGACTTTGAGAGTAGAATCTTCGTGTTCAGCCATGTAGTCTTCATATTCTTCTTCTGAGAGCAGCTGTAATTTTCTGAATTCACTGTCTGCCGGATCAAGAACCACGTAATTGTTAAAATAAATAACCTGTTCAAGATCTTTTAAAGTCATATCAAGAAGCAAGCCAAGGTATGACGGAATACCTTTCAAAAACCAGATATGAGATACAGGAGCTGCAAGCTTAATATGTCCCATTCTCTGACGTCTTACCTTACTATCAGTAACTTCAACGCCGCAGCGTTCGCAGATAATACCTTTGTGTCTTACTCTTTTATATTTACCGCAATAGCATTCCCAGTCTTTAGAAGGTCCAAAAATTCTTTCGCAGAACAGACCGTCTCTTTCCGGTTTTAATGTACGATAGTTAATTGTTTCCGGTTTAGTAACTTCGCCGTAAGACCATTTAAGTATTCTTTCCGGTGAAGCGATACTAATTCGTATATAGTCAAAATAATCTATGCTTGTTGACATTTATATCTCCTTT